>JAADDM010000294.1 GCA_013153955.1 Gammaproteobacteria bacterium
CGGTCTTTCATCGCAACCTTAGGGGCTTTTTTAGTCGCATTCCATTCGTTAGCAAATTCAATGACTTCATCATAACGACTCTTCTTAGTGGCAAACTGAACGCGCATTTGAACATTCCAAAGCTTTTCAGAAGCACCAGTATGACTAAAAATAACATAGGCTGACCAATCTTTACCCGGCACAATATAGACTAAATCACCATCGTCATCAACCGTGTGATCAATGCCCATTTTATCAAGAGTTTTCATCACCGCCGTTTCAGTCGGCTTATACACCTTGCTGTAAGTCATACTCTCGCCTGATAATTTCATGGCATACGCTTGCGAAGCAAAGCCAAATGTCATGGCTAAACAAAGGGGGATAACGGCTAATTTCATAGATTTTCTCCTACAGTCATATTGAATGTATATTAAGTAAAAAACGCTACTGAAATATAGCATACCTACAGAAACTTATGAATAGAATTTAAGTAAATACCCTCTTTTTGTAAAGGGAATCCTCCCTGTTTTTTTGGTACACTATACCCAAACACCTTAATAGAATTTAATCGGAAGTCATTGTGAACTTTACACTACCTACTCAAAACATCGAAGAGACGAAAGCCGACCTCGTAAAACGCTTTACCCATTTCTCTAATCCTAAAGATCGCTATAAATACCTGATTGATATGGGCAAGGTATTACAGTCGCTAGATGAATCATTCCAGACAGAAGAGAATCGAATTCACGGTTGCCAGTCTCAAGTATGGATTCATATTGAGGAAAAAGAGGGGCGCCTGTTTATGCAAGCCAAAAGTGATGCTGCAATCGTCTCGGGTCTTATCGCATTACTCCTTAAGATATACAACGGCCGTACGCCTGAAGAAGTTGCCAATACCCCTTTAGACTTTTTAGGAGAGATTGGGCTGCTACAACAGCTATCGCCCAATCGCTCTACCGGACTTTATCATATGATTAAACGCATTCAATCAGAAGGTCAAAAAAGAGTCGTCTAGACCCCTTGAAAGGCCAGTATTCGCGCAAGCAGAGTCTCTAAAATAACCTTAGGCGATGCGATTGAGCAAGCAGCATTAAGCTCTATCGCCTTAGCCGGCATGACTTTCGCTTCTGCAGTCTCCAAGGACTGAGCCCATGTATGACCCTTCGCTCGTTTAATCTCTAATAAACCTTGTGCGCCATCTGTATTTGCCCCTGTTAAGAGCACAGCCCATAGTCTTGATTTCAATACCAGAGAAAACGCACAGAGTATGACATCAATAGAAGGCCTACAATTTAAAACAGGGTCATCTAGACTGAGAGAAAACTGACCGTTTCCCTCCATCAAGACATGATATCCACCCGGCGCAACATACACGCTCCCGGCCTTAGGTACCTGTTTGTCGTGAATACTGTAGACAGGAAGCTTGCTTATATTGGCCAGATTTTTAACTACGATTTCCGTTGCTTCTTCTCTTAGGTGCAGCACTATGAGTACATAGAAAGGTAGATTTTCTGGCATCGCCTGAATAAATTCTCGCATAATCTTGGAAGCGCCAAAGGACCCTGCTAGAACAAGACAAATCGGCGGTTTATCTTTTACGAAACACATTATTCACCCGATCAATCTCCATTAAGCTATTTCGATAATTAGAGCGTTTTATCGTCTCTTTAGGCCCTATCACAAAAAAACCACGCTTAACAATACTCTGCATTAACACCTCCATCACCGACTCCTGTAAGCCTTCATTAAAGTAAATGAAGACATTACGACAAAGGACAAGTTGTGCAGAGGTAAACGCTGCGCCCTTAACGAGATCATGCTGCGCAAAGTGAATTTTTTCGAGTAAGTACCCTTTTAATTTAAATTTTCCGTATGCACTCGTAAAGTAGTCAGATAAGCTGGCAAGGCCTCCGGATGCCTGATAGAGCAATGCAGTTTCTTTACATAAATCCTGTGTGAGAATGCCTGACTTTGCAACATCAAGTACCGGCTTGCTAATATCCGTCGCATAGATTGTTGTACGCTCAAGTAAGCCTGCTTCATCCAGCAAAATAGCCAATGAGTAGGCTTCTTGGCCATAAGCACAGCCAGCGACCCAAATATGCAGCGTGTGATAACTTTCTAATTGAGGAAATACTTCATTTTTTAGCGTTAGAAACATACCGGGGTCACGGAATAATTCAGATACTGGCACCATCACGAGGGAGACAAATTCGGCCTGAAATACTGCATTATGCAACAGTAGCGGAACCATTTCAGACAGGTTTTCTAGCCCTTTCTTTTCTACCACGATGCTTAATCTTCGAGTTAACGAAGCCCTTGCATAACCAGAAAGATCAATGCCCAACCCTCTATCTGCAGCCATAATGATCAAGTCAACTTCAAAATCTAACATCGCATCAATGCGCCGAAAGCCACATTTTAATCATCGTAAAGAGCTTATCTGTATCAATCGGTTTTGAGAGATAATCATTCATACCCGCTTCAAGGCACTTCTCACGATCGCCTTTCATGGCATTGGCAGTCAACGCTAAGATGGGAATACTTTGATACTGACTTTGCGCTCTAATTCGACGAGTCGCTTCAAACCCATCCATATCAGGCATCATAATATCCATCAACACAAGGTCGACGCTTTGCTGGCTGGCCAACTTTGCCAAAGCATCTGCTCCGCCGGGAGATAAAATAACCTTTAGACCCGATTTACGCAGCACCTTAGAGAGGGCAAACGTATTTCTCATATCATCATCGACCACCAAAATCGTTTTGCCCTTTAATTCGATATTTGTATCAATATCAGGGAGCTTAGCAGCCGTCACTTTTTTAGGGGAATGGGAGGTCGTTTTTAGTTGATTAATAAACAGGTGAACCTCATCTAGTAACCGTTCGGATGACTTTGAAGATTTAATTATTATGTCTTGTGTATAGGGCGACAAACGAATTTGATCCTCTGTCGAAAGGTCTTTACCTGAGTAAACAATAACTTTAGGCAGCATGATAGTGGGCTCTTTTTCAATAAGCTCTAACAGTTCAAACCCAGAATAATCCGGCAAGCCTAAATCCAATATCATCACATCATAAGCTGACGCTCTAAGCGCCTTTAGTGCTGCTGAAACGGAGTCGGCAAACGATAAAACCACGGATTCATGTCGAAGTAGTTTTTCCATGGCTTTTCGGCTGGCTAAATTGTCTTCTACAATCAGAACAGGGATATCCTCACTGTTCAAATCCTGCTTAATGCCCTGTAACACCGCTTTAATTTCATGGGCACTGATCGGCTTTTCAAACTGTGCTTCCGCCCCGAGCAGCGTCATATCACCCAAGCTGTCCATGGCACTCATGACGTGAACAGGGATATGGCTCGTTTGAGTATTCGATTTTAAAAGGCCCAGTACATCCTTTCCATCAAGCCCGGGCAGCATATAATCTAAAATAATTGCTGTGACCTCATACTCATTCGCAAGTGAAACCCCCGTTTCACCATCAGCCGCGACCAGCGCCTGACAGTCAACCTGGTGGCACGCCTCATATAATATATGCGCAAAATTCGTATCATCTTCAATGATTAAGATAAGCGGAGACTGTTGATCTAACACCGCTCTATCATCCGTAAAAGGAGGCGCTGTTTGCGCCAATACTAAAGCATTAACCTTTCCGATTGCCGGTGCACTCAAAGCCGTCTCAGACACTTCATTACTACGTACTTCAGGTATGTGCAATGTAAAAACAGACCCCTCCCCTAATCGGCTTTTTAAGGTGATGCCTCCCCCCATTAACTGAGCAAAGTTGCGGGCAATCGACAAGCCGAGTCCTGTCCCGCCATAGTTTCGGGTCGTTGACCCATCAGCTTGTTTAAACGCCTCAAACACGGTTTCAAACTTATCCTCAGCTATGCCAATACCGCTATCCTGTACTGAAAAAGAGATCATCCGATCAAAGCCCTGCTCCGTATGCTTGGCTGGTGTGGTAAAAATCTTTAGAAGCACCCCCCCCGAGGCCGTAAATTTAAGGGCATTACTCACAAGATTGGTCACCACCTGATTTAATTTAGTCCAATCGGCAATAAATTGAGCGGGCGCATCTGGTGCGAGTTCAATATTAAAATCGATATTTTTATCTTTTGCCATATGTTTGAAACGTGCATTCATACTGTCGATGAAATCACGCATTTCAATGTGGTCTTCTGCGGCCTGCATATGTCCAGATTCTACTTTTGATAAATCCAGTATTTGATTAATCAACTCTAATAAGTTCTTGCCACTGTCATGAATTATTTTGGCCGATTCAACATCCTCTTTACTTAAATTCCCCTCGTCATTATCCACCAAGGATTTGGCTAAAATCAGCAGGCTATTAAGAGGAGTTCTGAGCTCATGCGACATATTTGACATAAATTCCGACTTATATTTGCTAGCCTCTTCAATCTCTTTAGCTTTGCGTAATGCCTCAACATTGGAGGCTTCCAGAGCAATAGCTTGCTGCTCTAGCTCTTTACTTTTTTCTAAAATTTGTTCATTGGTAACCGTCAACTCTTCTTTTTGCAATAACAGCTCTTCTGATTGTGCTTGAGACTCCGCTAATAAGGTATCCACCTTCTGCCTTGCCTGAGCCGAGTTAAATGCGATTGCAACATTCTCAGACAATAGATTAATGAAGGCCTTCTCCTCTTCAGAAAAGACGCCTAATCGACCTAACTCCATGACCCCAATCAATTTACCGTCATAAGATAAAGGGGTGAGCAGAATATTACGAGGTCGTGCATTACCGGTTGCTGATACAATTAAACTATATTCTTCAGGAACATCCGTAATTGAAATGGTTGTTTTTTCTAAACCACACTGACCCACTAACCCTTCCCCAAGTTTGAAGCGACCCACATCCCCTTTTCTATTTACAAAAGCATAACTGCCTTTCAAAATGAGTGTGTCCTCTTCTAGTAAATATAAAGAACCGACCTGAGCATCAACATACTGGCAGACAAAAGTAATGATTAATTTAGAGAGATCTAAAGGGGTTAACTCCCCACGAACGGTTTCATTTAACTGGTTTTGACCATCCATCACCCAAGCATAGTCTGAATTTTTTTTTGCCCCTTCCTGTAAGGAGTTTGACATCGCTTTTAACGCAAGTCCGAGTTCATCCTTATTAGACCGCATCTCAACTTGAGTAGAGTAGTCTCCTTGCGCGATATTAGAAGCCTTTACAATCAGCTTATCGGTACTCTCTTTTAAGGCCTGTAAAGCGCGCGCAATGTCCCCTATTTCGTCAATACGATCAGTGTCATTAATCGTCACATCATTAGCGCCCAGAATTAATTCATTAAAGGCACTGACCAGCCCATTTATGGGGCGACGTATCGAATTACTAATCACCCAGCCAGCGAAGGCACCCAGCATCAAAATAACCACCAATAACCACAGGGTCTGGTTAACGGCTTCAGTCACGGTCACCTTGCTATTTTCTAAAAACGTCACCGCTTTGTTCATCGCATAATCAAGCAGCGCATCAACCTTAGGAAAAAATTCAGCCTGAATCGCGGTTAACTCTTTTTGATAGGTTTCACGCGCCGCAAGCAGGTGACCGTTTTTTATCTGCAGTTTTATTTTTTCAACCGACTCGAGCCAATAATCGAAACTCACCCGAACCACCTGAACCTGCTCTCTTCCTCCTAAAAACTGTTTGTCTATAGTGGACAAATTTTCTTGTAAAGCCACCTCAAATAACCGAATTTTTTGAATCGTTTTGGAGACGTGGTGCTTATCTAACGTCTCATTTAACAGCACTTTTTGTAAAAGACGATCCACTTCGATAATATCCGTTTTAAAATGCCTAACCGCATTACTCACCGTAAAAGGATGGTCATACATTTTTTGAGTCAAACTTCCCAACTCTGTTAAAGCACTGATACTATGAAGGCCTAACCCCGCGGTTAAAATACTTAACAGTAAAAAACCCGCCAGTAAACGACGGCTGATTGATGTAAAAAACCCCATAAAAACTCCTGTCTATAAAAATCATCCCTTTAAAGCAAGGGAACTACTCAGCTAATCAGGTTAGCTCACCTCTAATTGTTCTTTAACATAGTGCATAAATTCTTCTTCAGGCAACGGCTTACTAAAATAATATCCCTGCGCCAAATCACACCCTAAATCCTGTAAAAAACGCCACTGTGCTTCAGTTTCGACCCCCTCAGCAATCACCTTTTTACCCAACCCATGTGCCATCGCAATAATCGCTTTGACTAACACTGCATCATCCTCATCGCCGGGTAAACCCATAACAAAAGCACGATCTATTTTAACGGTATCAACAGGGTAGCGCTTTAAATAGCTTAAAGAGGAGTACCCCGTTCCAAAATCATCTATCGACAAACAGACCCCCGAGCCAACTAAACTGAATAACTTCTGTTTAAGGCCTTCAGAATCATCCATCAAAAGCCCCTCAGTTATCTCTAACTCTAATAAATTCAACGTTAAACTGCTTTTATTAAACGCAGCGACTTGCTCATATAGATCGGCATGCTGAAATTGAATAGGAGAGACATTCACAGCCAAATTCAGCTGAGCGTTACAGGCTTTATTCACCGAGTTCATCGTGGAAACCGCAAACCCTAGCACCCAACTTCCAATATTATTCATGTGCCCAGTCGCTTCAGCAAGCGGGATAAATTCATCAGGACCCACAAAACCGAGCAGCTCATTATTCCAACGTAACAGCGCCTCAGCCCCAACAATAATGCCGGTAGCAACATCCACAATCGCTTGAAAGTTTAATGAAAACTCCTCGCGCTGTAGCGCATAGTTAATTTGCTCAACAATCTCTCTACGTCTAACACCTTGTTTATCCATAGAATCACAATATATTCGGAAGGTATTCTTACCCGCTTTCTTGGCCTCGTACATCGCCTCGTCAGAACGGTTCATTAACGTATCAAAATCCGATCCGTGAGTAGGATAAATCGCTACCCCAATACTGCACCCAATCGTCACGGAATGCCCTGCCAGCACAAACGGCGTAGACATTTGAGTCACCGCCTCTTTTAACTTTGGAATAATGCACTCATCTCCCGCAATGTCTTTTAGGATAATGACATACTCATCCCCTCCTAACCTAGCCACAATATCTAAGGGGCGAACAATGCTTAAAAACCGCCCTCCTGCAATACGCAAAAGGGCATCGCCAGCCTCATGCCCAAACGTATCATTCACATTTTTAAACCCATCCAAATCAATGAATATTACAGCCATTTTTTTATTAGAGTGACCTAACCTAGCTAGCTCAGAAGGGATATTTTCAAAAAGGAATCGACGATTAGGCAAGCCCGTCAGACTATCTCTTTGCGAAAGCTCATTAATTACTTTATGGGCCGACTCCAATTCATTTAACTTACTTTGGAGTACCGATTGAAGCGTCCACATTTCAAGAAATACCCGAACTTTTGACAGCAGAATTTCGGTATTGACAGGCTTATAAATATAATCCACAGCCCCCGCCGCATACCCCAATAAACTATTTTGTTCATCTCGGTGCGCTGCCGTGATGAAAATAACAGGAACATGCTGGGTTGTAGCCTCCTCCTGTAAAAATTCAACCGCTTCAAACCCCGTCATTCCCGGCATTTGAACATCCATTAAAATTAAGGCTAAATTCGGGGTCACTAATGCCAGCGAGAGTGCCTGATTCCCCGAATCCGCTTCAATTAAATCGGCATCCACATGTTTCAAAATCTTTTTGAGTGCCAACCGATTAGCAAATAAATCATCAGTAATTAAAATAACAGGACGCTCTGATGCGACACCTTGTTTCAAGTCTTCCACCTGTACCAAGCCTTTTGAATAAATTAACCAAGTCTAAATATACAACAGCTAACAATACAAGCAATGTTTTTAATCGCCCTAAAAACAAAACAGCCATAACAAACAGACTCATTAAGCACGACTATTCGCCACATAAAAAACCTTTATCCTTTAACAACAATGAGTTAAACGAATAGCTTATCCACCAGATCTGGTCCACTTAGACACTGTACTGCCTCATAACAAATACTTATCCGGCTGTAAAAGTCATTTATTATTTTAATGATTCCTGTACTCCCCCCCTTAATCTCTATTGAATAGCTAAATAAATCGCCACCATGGTGACGCAAGAAAAAATATAAATAGTGATTTATTTATAAAAAAATAAGCTGAGAAAATAGGCGCTAAGCAGTAAACAGAGTGGTACGCTATTAAAATAGATAACGGAATCACTATTCACCCCGAAAACAGGACAAAACATGTCAAACATACCCCCTTTAAATGATGATTCAGATCAAACACAAAGCGATCAACAAGCAACCCCATCAGAAGCGAATAACCCAAAAACATCCAAGGCAATGTCACAGCGACACAAAGCGAAAATAGCTAGAATATTACAAGCATGTGTCAAAACAGGAAAAACACCAGCGGAACTGGAAGATGAGGCCTATAGAGCGATGTTTGGTGATTAAGTAGCAAAGAACAACTCAACAAACACCAAAAAAAAGACAGAGGTAGGGACGCCCTCTATAAATAACAGACATAAAAAAGCCCGCATAAGCGGGCTTTTTTATTGAATATGGTGGCTACACCGGGATTTGAACCTGGGACCCCATCATTATGAGTGATGTGCTCTAACCAACTGAGCTATGTAGCCAATGTGCGCGTATTATATAATCTACTGGTTATATGTCAACACAATCAGTCTTTTATTTCTGTGTTTTTTGAAAACAAGCAGGCATGGTTGTTTGATAACGCGGCCAGCTGAGCCAATTCTGGATTTATAAGCCTCGTGAGCGGGTGCAAGACAAAGCGTAAAGTGTGCACCTACAACTGTAGGCAATCACTTTATAACGCTGTTTTGGGTCTCTTTCTGCTTTGGAACTTGATGGGCTGCTCAACAGTGTAAAGCCACCAGGCCTAGTTATCTTGTGATAACCAGGTTCAAAGATATTTCCAAAGCCCCTTTACACGCAATTTTGGATTTATAAGCCTCGTGAGTGGGTACAAGACAAGGCGTAAAGTGTGCGCCTACAAATGTAGGCAATCACTTTATAACGCGGTATTGTGCCTGCTCACGGAGCTTAGAAACCAAAATTTAGACGTTGAATCGGAAGTGCATTACATCCCCGTCTTGGACGATGTACTCTTTCCCTTCTAAACGCTGTTTACCAGCAGTCTTAGCGCCAGCATCACCGTTAAATTCAATAAAGTCTTCATAAGCTGTGACTTCAGCTCGGATAAACCCTTTTTCAAAGTCAGTGTGAATCACGCCTGCTGCTTGAGGCGCTGTTGCCCCTTTTTTAACTGTCCAAGCACGCACTTCCTGTACGCCTGCAGTAAAGTAGGTTTGTAGTCCAAGCAACTCATAAGCTGCTCGAATCACGCGGTTAAGACCCGGTTCATCCTGCCCCATCTCTTCCAAGAAGTCAGCCTTATCTTCGTCATCTAGCTCTGCAATCTCTTCTTCCATTGAAGCACAGATTGCAACCACGACCGCGCCCTGCTCTTCGGCTAACTTGCGTACGCCATCAAGCAAGGGGTTGTTTTCAAAGCCATCTTCACTGACATTGGCAATGTACATCATCGGCTTTACAGTTAATAAGTGTAAGTCTTCAAGTTCTTTTAGCTCCTCTTCGTCTAAGCCAATTAGACGAATTAGAACACCATCTTCAATAGCATCAGCTACTTTTTGTAA
>JAADDM010000045.1 GCA_013153955.1 Gammaproteobacteria bacterium
AGGGCTAAGCTTCTTGCTTACTCTGCTTGATTTTGGCAAACACATCAAAGAAGGACTTCTTAAAGCACTCTTCTGGAATTTTACCTTTAATCTCTTCATGCAGCGCAGGCAGCTTAGACCAGTGAACCCCTTGCTTAAAGTGGTGTGCTGTATGAAATCCTAGGTTACCCGTTAAGACGTTAAACCACTTTTCAGTAATGTTGTGAGAACCGGCAAACTGGTCATCCGTATCTAAGCCTGTATGGTGGCCATAAGTTGCCCATGAGGTATAGAGCAAGCTGCCAATCATCGGCAGAATAAAAATAAACAGCGCGTTTAACGGGTTATAGATGGTTAAGGCGGTTAAGAGTGCGAAGGTAATCAGGCCGTAGGTAACAAATTGCTTCTGTAGTTTAGGGTAGTGTTTACCCACTTGATAACCACGTGGATAAGCCGTTAAGGTCACGCTTAATGTGTACTCAAGCGCGCCCATAGTCGAACCATCTTGACGTTTCCAGCGACTCTCATCTTTTGACTGATCTAAGAAGTTACGGTGATGACCTAAGTTGTGGTGCAGTACCCATAGATTTGTCGTTACGCCTGTATGCAGTGCGTAGAAGAACTCTAAGACTCGGTTCATCCAGTTAGGTTTAAACACATGGCAGTGCTGATGGTGGTGGTTCCAAGCAGAGATAACGCCTTTAGGTACAATCATGAGTAACCAAAATCCAATCAGTACCCATAGGTTTTCAATCATAAAATAGGCCGTGAAGTCGATGACTGAGAATAGCAGAATAATCAAGACAGGTTTTTTATCAGCAGGATATTTAAACAACGTCAACGTAGTGTCCAATGAAGAATAATTAAGCGCCATATTTTACATTATTTACATCGAGTTGACTCTGAAACAGATGAAATTAAATGCTAAGTTGCTTGAGCTGGGTTAAGTTTTGTATAAAATTGATATAAAAAAAGCGCCAGCTATCAAGATAGCGAGGCGCTTTTAGGGTTAGAGCTGGGCCGCTTAGTTTTTAAGGGCTGACACAATAGCCTCTTCAACCTGTTCAATGGGTAGCGTACCATCCACTTTAATATATTTAAGCGAGGGGTTTTTAGCCGCAACCGCTTGGTAGTAGCTGATTAATGGTGCGGTCTGCGCATGGTAAACAGACAGACGCTCTTTTACCACTTCAGGCTTATCATCATCGCGCTGAACCAAGTCTTCACCTGTTTCATTATCCTTGCCTTCCACTTTTGGTGGATTATAAACCATGTGGTACGTACGGCCAGATGCCAAGTGAGCACGACGGCCTGACATACGTTTTACAATCTCTTCATCTGCGACATCAATCTCAATCACAGCATCAATCTCAACGCCTGCTTCAGCGACCGCATCGGCCTGCGGAACCGTACGAGGGAAGCCGTCTAATAGGAAGCCCTTGGCACAATCTGGCTGAGCAATACGCTCTTTAACCATGCCAATGATGATCTCATCTGTCACCAACTGACCCGCATCAATCGCGGCTTTCGCTTGCTTGCCTAGCTCTGTCCCTGCTTTAATCGCAGCGCGCAGCATATCGCCTGTTGAAATCTGTGGAATATCAAATTTCTTTGTTAAAAACTGTGCTTGTGTGCCTTTGCCAGCACCGGGTGCGCCAAGTAAGATGAATTTCATCGGAAAATCCTATTGAGTATGAGAAGTGGGGCTGTTTGATAAGCGACTGACTTCTAAAAGTTTTAAAGTTGCTGACTATTATACGGTGTTTGGGGGGGATACAACAGAGGGGGATGTGGAATCCCTCCAACCTTTTTTAAGGGGAGGGTGGATTATTTAGAAGCCCTTTAATCAAGGCTTCTGCTTGGTCGGCATAGTGGCCACCAAACTGGTTGAAGTGATTTAAAATGGGGTACAGTTGATAGAGTGCTTTGCGCTGTTGATAGCCCTTATCTAGCGGAAAAATTTGCTGGTAGCCGGTATAAAAATCTTCCGAAAACCCACCAAATAGTTCGCTCATAGCAAGGTCAATCTCACGATCCCCATAATAGCTTGCAGGGTCAAAAAATACAGGGTCACCGTTGGCATCAAAGCCGCTATTTCCAGCCCATAAATCCCCATGTAGAAGGGATGCTTCAGGCTCATAATGTGTGAACCACTGTGGTAAGGCTTCGATTAATTCAATGCCTAGCACGTACAGGCTCGAAGGTGCTCCGCGCAGTTGAGCCAACTCCAGTTGGGGGAGGAGTCGTTGTTGTGCATAGAAGTCGACCCACTCAAAGCGCCAGCCATTCTGTTGTGGCGTGAAGCCAATAAAGTTGTCTTCAAACCACCCAAAGGGTTGTGGGTGTTGATTTACCTGATGGTGTAGGTGTGCCAGTGAACGCCCTCGTTGAATTTCATCACCTTGATTTTGCAGAGGGATAAAGTCCATTAATAGCCAGGCTTGGTTGTTATAAATACCAGAAGCGATGGGGGTTGGGCAAGAGAGGGTGTGTGATTGATTAAGGGCGGTTAGACTGTGGTGTTCGGTCTCTAATAGAGGTCTCAAAGAGGCCTTGTTACACTTTAGAAAGTAGTTGTGTTCGCCGCAATGCAGTTGAAAGGCTGCATGAATATCGCCCCCAGAAATAGGGTGAACCGTTTCAATATGAATGGGTCGATTAAGTTGCTCACTGAGCACTTTTGAAAAGGCTGACCAGTCAAAACTAGGTGTAAAACTCGACATATTATCATTCCTCAATGAATCTCTATATTGCCAGATCGAAACCTTTTAACAGCCACAGCGTCTTTTATTCAAAGAGCTCATCGGTCAGTGTTTCAATCTGCTTTTGAGAGATGGTTGGCACTTCAGGCGCGAGCTCTTTTCTGAAAACCTCATAAAGCGCGCCAGCCGTTTGCGGTGGAACGGCTTCACCCGTCTCTTTGTCTATTTTAATATTAACCAGCCCTTTAGGGATATCAAAGGCTTGGTTGGGATAAGCTTGCAGCGCTAAAGACATATAGTCCATCCAGATAGGGAGCGCGGCACGGCCACCGACTTCACTGCGACCTAGGGTGGAAGGTTGGTCAAATCCAACCCAGACCGTGGTGACGATATGAGGATTAAACCCTGAAAACCAAGCATCTTTTTGGTCGTTAGTTGTCCCTGTTTTACCTGCGATGTCTAAGCGTTTTAGCGCCTTGGCTTTTTTGCCTGAACCGATGCGAATCACGTCCTGCATGATGGTGGTCATAATATAGGCGTTACGCGCTTCGATAACACGCGGGGCATTCTGCTCATCCCCTGCAACACATTGGTTGGTCAAACAGGCAATTTTGGGCGTTGCGCGATAGATGACCTCGCCATTAAAGTTACGCACCTCTTTAATGATAAAAGGGTCAATTTGGAAGCCTGTATTTGAGAAGGTGGCATAGGCTCTGGCAACTTGCAAAGGGGAGAACTGCACGCTGCCTAACGAGAGTGATAAATCACGATGACGATCAATCTCTTCAACCGGGAAGCCAAAGCGTAACATGTACTCAGAAGCCTGTTTAATACCGAGCTTTTTAAGCAACCGTACGGAGACTAGGTTTCTGGAGAAGGCGAGGGCTTTTCTTAAGCGAGTAGGACCGTAGAAACGCCCCGAATAGTTTTCAGGGCGCCAAACATCTTCTAAGTTTCGGTCATGGAAAACAACCGGAGCATCATTGATGGTGGTGGCCGCAGTCATACCACTCTCTAAGCCGGCTGAATACAAGAAAGGCTTGATGTTAGAGCCAACCTGACGCTTGCCTTGTGTGGTGCGATTGTACTTACTGCGGAAGTAATCAAAGCCGCCCACCATCGCTTGAATCGCACCATTGCTTGAATCAATAGAGATAAGCGCCGCCTCGGCTCTTGGGTTTTGAGCCAACTGCCAGCGGTCATCTAGCCACTGAAGATAGATAACATCCCCTACGGCCAGTACATCTTCGACCTTTTTAGGCGCGCGGCCTTTTCGGTTAACGCTTTTAAAAGGTGCGGCCCAGGTTAAATCTGAGAAAGGCAGAGAGGTGGTTTCATCCGTTTCAACCAGTACTTGTGCAGCTTTGTCTTTAATCTCCGTGACGACCCCAACTCTGAGTCCGCCAAAGTTAGAGGTTTTTTGTAGCATGCTTAATAGCGCCGCTCGGTCTTCCATCACTTCAGGGGTCAGTTGTTTAATCGGGCCACGATAACCATGACGACGCTCGTACGCTTGTAAGCCTTTTTGAACGGCTTCATTGGCTCTAATTTGTAAGTCACTTTGTAGCGTAGTCACAATGGTTAGGCCATTTTGTAGTGCCGCTTTACCAAATTTTTCAAGTGCGAAAGCACGCGCAATTTCAGCCACGTAGCCTGCCGAAACATCAATGACAGGGCCTGTACGCTTGGCATGCACTTCAACCGCCTGTGCGGCTTTCATCTCTTGTTCAGTAATGTAGTTTTGGTCGTGCATACGGCGCAGTACATAGTTACGGCGTAACTTAGCTCGGCTTGGGTTGGCAATCGGGTTATAGGCAGAAGGGGCTTTTGGCAGCCCAGCAATCATGGCAAACTCATCCAACGAAAGCTCTGAGATGGGCTTGCTATAGTAGGTCTTGGCCGCCGCCGCTACCCCGTAAGATCGGTAGCCTAAGAAAATCTTATTGAGGTAGAGTGCTAGAATCTCTTGCTTGCTTAATTCGCCCTCTATTTTATAGGCGAGCATAATCTCATTGAGTTTGCGTAGGTAAGTTTTCTCTTTACTTAAAAAGAAATTACGCGCAACCTGCATGGTGATGGTTGAGCCGCCCGATTTTTTCTTACCGGTGGTGATTAGCTCAAATACCGCACGGCCAAGCCCTTTATAATCGACCCCTCCATGCTCAAAAAAGCTCTCATCTTCAGAGGAGATGATGGCCTGTGTCATGCGCTCAGGAATTTCGTGATAGGCCAAGGGGATGCGACGTTTAATCCCAATTTCACTGATGAGCTTATCATCAGCAGTGACAATTCTAAGCGGTACTTGATAGGTGACTTCTCTTAGCTCCGCAGGGTCGGGTAGCGTCGGATAGACTGTGACCATATAATAGGTTGCGGCAGCAGCAGGCAGGAGAAAAAATGCGATAAAGGCATTGCTCCACATAAACCATTTTACGTAACGGATAAAGGGTTTTTTAGGGGCTGGATTTGATTCTGGACTGTCTGACTGACTCATTAAAAACTCTGGGCTGTATTTAGTTAAGAAGGTGCGTATTTCTGGAATGAAGTCGCTATTATTGTCGCTTTGACAAGAATAGTAAATGGATTCCGTTCAGGCCTATTTGTTTGGCTGAAGCGATATATTATAGCGTTTTTTTACGTAGGCGTGTCAGGGCTAATAAAAGGCTACCTGAAAACAAAAAACCCAGCCGAGGCTGGGTTCTTTCTAAGCAATGTCTTAATGAAAATTCAATTAAGCTTTTTTGCTATAACGACCACTTTTAATGTCCTGATACATTAGAAGTAAGTTTCCACCTACAATGTATACAATCATTAAAATAACACCGGCCATTCCGATACCAACTTGTAGAGACTGAGGCAGAATATCTGCCCAAATACCTAGTAAAACGGCAAGTGGAATAACAACGGTAACAACCAGTGTCAGTAACATTTTTGTTAAATTGTTCATGAGATTGTGCCTCAGCTAGAATTTTTTATTATAGTAATAACAGCTCGAACTATACTGAGGTTGTTAGGTAATATCAAGATTTTCTAAAGAAATGCGAGCTAAATAGCCGGAAAACAGGGAAAAGCTTGATTTAAGTCAATTTTACTTAATGGTCGGCAGCTTGCAGTACTGTTTTGGCCGACTGAGTTTTAATCGCTTTAAAAGGGCTTTGTGGGTATTTTATCGTCAGATGTTGCTGAGCAGTGTGTGTTTTAGAATGGTTTATAATAGGGGGTATTTAATGACCCTAAAAGTGAAGGAGCGCGTATGAGTCGTGTTGTGTTGGCCACGGGAAACCAAGGTAAGCTAAAAGAGATGATGGATATTTTGCAGCCATTTGGTTGGGAGGTGCAAGCACAGTCTGATTTTTTTGACTCAGAGGCTGAAGAGACTGGATTAACCTTTATTGAAAATGCCATTTTAAAAGCGCGCCACGCTTCTAAACTGACAGGCCTACCAGCGATTGCCGATGACTCAGGGATTGAAGTCTCTGCGTTGAAAGGCCAGCCTGGTATCTATTCTGCACGCTACTCTCAAGACCTTCATGGTGATGACGCCAATGATGAAACCAATTTACAGAAACTATTAGATGCCTTAGCAGGCCTGCCTGCTGAACAGCGACAAGCCAGTTATTACTGTGCAATGGTCTATGTTGAGCATGCTGATGATCCCACGCCAGTCATTGGTTTGGGGCGCTGGTATGGTGAAATTCTGACGGAGAAGCGGGGCGATGGGGGCTTTGGCTATGACCCTATCTTTTGGGTAGAAGAGATGAACCAGAGCGCGGCCGAGCTGTCTAAAACCCAAAAGAACCAGATGAGCCATCGTGGTCAAGCCTTGAATGCCCTAGTGATGCAGCTTAGGCGAGGCGCATAATCCTGAGCAAAGCGTTTAATCCATTTTTGTTCTTTTAACAGAGCCTTTAAAGTAGAGCCTAAATATTTAACTCCTTAAATGGTTTTGTAATAACTCCTGTCTCGTAAGGGGGGGGAACCAGGCCTAGTTGTTTACAAAAGGATGAAAGTGATTCGTGTCTAACTCGCTTGTAAATAGCCTTGATATGTTAAAATTGGACTTCGCTTAGGTAAACAAAGCGGTCTTGATTCGTGCCTATTAAAAGGGTTTTACTAAGAAAGCCCGCGTTAAACAGCCCGAGACGATTTTATTTTATTAAGAGTAACTGACCGTTGAATTTTACCCAACCCATCCCTTTAAGCTTGTATGTACACTATCCTTGGTGTGTTCAAAAGTGCCCTTATTGTGATTTTAATTCACATACGTTAAAGCCTGAAATTGATGAAGGTCCTTATATTGATGCCTTGATTACGCAGCTTGAACAGACCTTGCCGATGATTTGGGGACGTCCGATTCACTCCATCTTTTTTGGGGGCGGTACACCGAGCTTAATCTCCGAGGCGGGACTGAATCGTTTTATGTCACAAGCCCGTGCGCTTTTGGGGTTTGGTCCAGAGATAGAGATTACCCTAGAGGCGAATCCTGGAACGGTCGATTTTGAGAAGTTTGCAGGGTTTCATCAGGCAGGCATTAATCGCCTATCAATGGGGATTCAAAGTTTTGAGGATGAAAAACTCAAGGCGCTGGGACGTATTCACAGCGCAGAGGAAGCGCACCGAGCGATTGAAGCAGCGCAATCGGCAGGCTTTGATAACTTTAATTTAGATTTGATGTTTGCGCTGCCCAATCAGAGCATTGAGCAAGCCATTGCGGACATTGATCAAGCCATTGCATTCAAACCACCGCATCTCTCGCACTATCAACTGACGTTGGAGCCAAATACACCCTTTTATAAAAATCCGCCAGTGCTGCCTGAGGATGACCTTGCTTGGGAGATGCAGTTGGCATGTCAAGAACAGATTGCCAATGCGGGGTACTCGCACTATGAAGTATCGGGCTATGCCCAAGCAGGCCGTGAGTGTCGTCATAATATTAACTACTGGCAGTTTGGAGACTACATTGGGCTGGGCGCGGGTGCGCATGGTAAAATTACTTCACCGCCAGAAGGAAAAATATGGCGTACACAAATGCCCGCTTCACCAGGGGGATATGTTGCGGAGATGTTACGGTCGAACCCAGGGCGCACCCAGCTTGTGAGTGACTCTGATGCCAGTTTTGAGTTTATGCTGAATACCCTTAGGTTACAGGACGGGTTTGATCTTGACCTTTTTGCTCTGAGAACGGGGCTTAAATTGTCTGATATTGAACCTCAATTAAAGCAGATGATGGATAACGGGTGGGCGAATATCGCCGCCAATAAATTAACCTTAACCACACAAGGTAAGCACTACCTAAATGATGTAGTGAGCCTGTTTCTCTAAGTGATTAGCTTAGGGAAGTGATTGACCAGAAGACACGAACATGCCAACTGTTGATACGATTGAATTAGATGATTTAACCCAGTTACCGAGTCGTAAAGGCTGGTTTTCGGCCGCTCAAGCGAGCCTTGATTGTGCGGACAGTGCATCGGTTACAAGTGCCAAAGCGGTGCTGTTTATTGATTTAGACCGCTTTAAATGGGTCAATGACTCATTAGGGCATGAAGCAGGGGATCAACTGCTTAAAAGGGTAGCGCGTTTAATTGAGTCTGCTTTAACTCAAGGTCAGGCATCAACCAGTTTGGATGAGAGGTTCGACATTCCAGGTCGTTTGGGCGGGGATGAATTTGTGGTTCTGCTGCAAGCGCCTGAATCCATTGCGAATCTTCACTCGGTTGCCGCACGTATTGTAGAACTGCTCTCTCAGCCCATTGAACTTGTGTCAGCAAACTTAACCAATGCAGTTAAGACGGGTCCTGTAGAAGTAGAAATCGGTGCATCGATTGGTATTGCGAGCTACCCACAGGATGCAACGGATTTGGAAGGCCTGCTTAAATTTGCCGATTTAGCGATGTATCGAGCCAAGCATTCTGGTCGAAATCAGGTGGTGGTGTATAAACCAGAGATGATGCGCCAAATTGAACGCCGTCGAAGTATTCAAGCCGCATTAAGGCACGCCTTAAAAGACGGCAGCTTGTCATTAGATTATGTCCCTGTCTACGACAGTCGCACTCAAACCATTGACTCGGTGGAGGCCAAGCTCAACGTGGGTCAAGTGGCACAATTAGAGAGCTTGGATTGTGGCGAGCTGTTTGCCATTGCGGATGCTTCTCAGGTGGCCATCTATTTAAGTGAGTGGATGATTCAAACGGCACTGGGCTTTAATCAGCGATTAGGACAGTCAGGTATTGAAGTGCCGTTTGTGATTGAAGTACGTCCCAGTCACTTTCACCAGAAAGGCTTTGTTAATTGGTTGGCAGATCAGTTAGAAGCCTATGAAGTGGCACCAGAACTGTTGATTCTCTCGCTTAATGAGGCCTGTTTAAATACTCAACGGTTTGCTGTTGCCAGTCAGTTAAGCAGTTTATCAAAGCTGGGCATTGAGATATCCGTACAGGGCTTTGGTTCAGGAAATTGGTCATTACTACGCCTACATGACTGGTCGATTGATCGCTTACAACTTAGTGCACAACTGGTTCAAGAGGTCACGCATAGTCGTTCCATGGAATCTATGACGGGCGCGTTGATTCAGCTAGGACAAACGCTGAACAAAAAAGTCATCGCCTATGGTGTACGTTCCGCAGAGCAGTTGGCTTTTTTGAACAGCCATCGATGTTTTTTAATGCAGGGCGACTTCTTAAATATTGAAGTATCAGAAGAGGTGCTTGAACAGCTTTTATTACAGAGCTTAGTCGGAGAGAGCGAGCAGGGGTCACCTTATTACAGCACTTTTCCAGAGCCTGATAAGTTAGATGACTGCTTAGATTATGATTTTGATGAGCGCAAAGATTAACCAAACATTGATGTTTACCCCAACCCTATATTAACAATACCGATTGACGAGAGATTTTACGTGACGATTCATACTTTTTTTAAGTGGTTAAAGCGAGCAACGCTGGTACTGGCAATTATTCCAATACTGCT
>JAADDM010000061.1 GCA_013153955.1 Gammaproteobacteria bacterium
ACGAGGTAAGAAGTAATTTCTGACTCTTGTGGTGCGACCTGTACATTGTCGCTGACCAGCCAGTTATTCATCCATGGCAGCGGGTTGCTACGAGATTCAAAAATAGGCTCTAGGCGAATCGCTTTAAGGCGTACATTGGTGATGTACTCAACGTAGTCTCTTAATATGCTGGCATTTAGGCCAATCATTGAACCATCTTTAAATAGGTATTCTGCCCAGTCTTTCTCTTGCTCAGCAGCCTCTCTAAATATTTCATAAACCGCTTTCTCTTGTTCTTTGGCAATGACAGCCATCTCTGGGTCATCTTTGCCTTCAGCAAGTAGGGTAATCATATTTTGTGTACCCGAAAGGTGAAGGGCTTCATCGCGGGCAATCAATTTGATGACTTTGGCGTTACCTTCCATCAGCGAACGTTCAGCAAACGAAAAGCTGCACGCAAATGAGACATAAAATCGAATCGCCTCTAATACGTTAACTGAAACAATCGTTAGGTAGAGTGCGGTTTTAATCTTTTTACGGTAAGCATCATCTTTGCTTAAATCAATGGCATTGGCGTACATGTGATTGGTTAGTGCAATAAGCTCATCGTAGTAAAGTGTGACACTTTCAGCACGTTTTGTAATCTCTTCATTACGTACGATATCATCAAAAATCAAAGCGGGGTCAGAGACGATGTTACGGATAATATGCGTGTAAGAGCGGCTATGAATGGTTTCCGAAAAAGACCATGTCTCAATCCATGTTTCAAGCTCAGGGAGGGAGACCAAAGGTAATAGTGCCACATTAGGCGAGCGGCCTTGTACAGAATCTAATAACGTTTGATACTTTAGATTGCTGATGAAGATATGCTGTTCATTCGCAGGTAGGTCCGCATATTCGGTGCGATCGCTAGAAAGATCAATCTCTTCAGGGCGCCAGAAAAAGCTTAACTGTTTCTCAATGAGCTTTTCAAAAATTGGAAACTTCTGTTGATCGTAGCGGGCAACGTTAACATTTTGGCCAAAAAACATCGGCTCTTTTAGGGCATCATTTGGTGAACGACAAAAAGTAGAATAGGTATGTTTATCTTTGCAGCTCATAAAACGGGTCTTCCTAGTAAAAATTGCGAATGGATGACGCTATTCTAAGCTACTAAAGAGGGCGGAACAAGCACCGTGTGAGGAGATTATAAAACAGGCGTAAGAAAGCATACCAATGAGATGGAATAAAGGCCTTTACCCCTTGTAATGTTAAGGCTCAACAGCATCAATTCTGTTGAGAGCTGAAGCGACTTTGAACGCGACCTTGTTACAGGCCAATCCTCAAATATGGTATCTTAAGAGGTGCATCAAGCCGACTGAGCAAGCATGCAACGTCCAAAACAATGACTAGAATGAAAGGGCTAGAGTCGATGAGCTATAAAGAGCAGTTGATGGGATTACAGGGCAAGCAGATGGCCATATGTGAACCAGATAGTGAAAAGTTTAGGCTGTTAAATGAATTTTTAAAGCATTATGGCATTGAGACGGTTGCACTAAACAGTGTTGAAGCGATGCAGGAAGATCTAGAGTCGCGTCGTTATGCAACCATTAGAGTGTATGTGGCTGTTTTTGTGGCAGCTGAGCTCATTGAGTCGGTAGAGCCGCTCTGGCTAGAGGTTACCAAAATGAATCCCGGTATTCGGCATACTCCGCTCATTCTCATGGGATCAGAAAAAGCTAAGTCAGCCATTCAGCCCTTAATTAACAAAGGCTATTTTAGTTTCATCGCCCCTGAGCCTATCTCAGCCAACTTTGTACTGCGGACATTAGGGCGTTTAAATCGCTGGAAAGTGATGAAAGGGGATATTACCCCGCAAGCGATTTTAAAAACATGAGGCTTAAAAAAACAAAAGGGGGATGTTCTACCAGAGAACCCTTCTGTTAAGCAGGCACAAACTCAAGTGGTGTAATTTGGCTTAAATTAACATGTTGTTTAGCCTGCCACAAATCATAATGGTCTTGCATAGAGAGCCAGCTTTCGGGGGGTCGTCCAATAGCTTTTGAGAGTTTAAGCGCCATCTCGGGTGAAAGACTGCTCTGTCCCTTAATCACTCTACTGAGCGTAGAAGAGGAGACATTTAGTTGCTTGGCTAAATATCGAATGCTGATGTTAAAAGGCGTTAGATAGACGGCCTGAATAAATGCGCCAGGGTGGGGGGGACTGTGCATAGGCATTAGTGGTAGTCCTCGTAATTTAGGATGTAAGCATGACCCTCTTTAAACTCAAATGTAATGCGCCAATTAGCATTGACCGTGATAGCATAAATATGGCGGCGGCCTCCTTTCAGCGGATGGCGTCTGAGTGATGCGCGATGCGCATCATGGTGTTAGGTCAAGATATTGTTACTCGCCCATTACCTTTGACTCTAAAATCTCCCAGCGTTCAAACAGTGCTTCTAGCTCAGACTCTTTGTCTTCTAGGGCCTTGAGGGTTGCTTGAACTTTGTCATTGTCTTGCTGATAAAAAGCAGGGTCAGCAATCTGCTCTCCTAGGGTTTCAAGTTCCGTTTCGATGGTTTCAATTTCAGCAGGCAGAGCATCATAGGCGCGCTGGTCGTTGAAGCTGAGTTTGACGGCTTTTTTAGCGGGCGTATTTTTGACTGGCGTAGCAGGTTTAGGCTTTGCTTCAATTTTTACGTCTGCAGTCGGCTCTGAACTCACCATTTTTTTAGGGGTACTCTCTAATCGAGCAGCTGAGCGTGTGTTGGCATATTTGGCTGGGCGCTGGCGTAACCAGTCGTCATAGCCACCAATGTACTCGTTTACTTCACCTGGCGCATCAAATACGATGGAGCTGGTACAGACATTGTTTAGGAAGGCTCGATCGTGACTGACAATTAAGACAGTGCCTTTATAGCTCATTAACAACTCTTCAAGCAGTTCTAGTGTTTCAACGTCTAAGTCGTTGGTTGGCTCATCCATAATGAGGAAGTTGGATGGTTTGGCAAATACACGGGCTAATAACAGGCGGTTTCGCTCTCCACCCGATAAGGATTTAATCGGCTGGCGCGCGCGATCTGGAGAGAATAAGAAATCCGCTAGGTAGCCCATAACGTGCTTACGTTGACCGTTAATTTCAACAAAATCACTCTCTTCGACGACACTTTCGGCCACGGTTTTATCTTCATCTAATTGTGCACGATGCTGATCAAAGTAGGCGATGTCTAAGTTGGTTCCCATGGTAATTGTGCCAGAAGTCGGCGCTTGTTTGCCTAACAGCAGGCCGATAAGGGTTGATTTACCACAGCCATTTTCACCAATAATGCCTACTTTGTCACCGCGCATAATCACAGCACTGAAGTCTTTCATAATGGTTTTGGTTGGCCAAGCGAAGGTCACGTCTTCAAGCTCTACCACTTGCTTACCAGAGGTGTCAGCACGGTTAAGTTGTAGGTTCGCTTTACCTTGCTGAGTACGGCGGGCAGTGCGCTCAAGGCGTAGTTTCTCAAGCTCTCTTACACGCCCTTCGTTACGGGTACGGCGGGCTTTGATGCCTTGACGAATCCACACCTCTTCTTGTGCGAGTTTTTTATCGAACAGCGCATTTTGCTTGGCTTCATTCTCTAAGGCGGCTGCTTTACGCTCAAGGTAGGTGCTGTAGTCACACTGCCAGTTGGACAGTTTTCCACGATCAAGTTCAATGATACGGGTCGCTAAAGATTGCAGGAAAGCTCTGTCGTGGGTAATGAAGACCAGTGAGCAGCGTACGCTTTTTAAAAAGCCTTCTAGCCACTGAATAGATGGAATATCTAAGTGGTTAGTTGGCTCATCTAATAGTAGAATCTCTGGTTCTTGCACCAGCGCTTGGGCCAGTAACACTCGGCGTTTCATTCCGCCGGAAAGGTCGGAAAACTCAGCATCAGCTTGGAGTTCAAGTTTAGAGATAATGGTGTCTACTTTTTGTTGTAGTTCCCAGCCGTTTTGATCTTCAATGCCCTGTTGTACTTGTGTAAACTCCGCCATCAGCTCGTCGCTGTATTCGGTTTCCATCTGTAGGCTGATTCTGTGGAAGGCTTCAATCAGTTTGCCTGCATTCCCCAATCCTTCGGAAATCACGTGAAAGACTGATCCTGTCATATCATGTGGTACTTCCTGCTGTAGCTTGGCAATGCTAATGCCATCTTGCACAATGCGCGTACCACTGTCTGCTTGAATAGAGCCTTCCAACACTTTCAAAAGGGTCGATTTTCCCTCTCCGTTACGTCCAACCAAGCAGACACGCTCGTTGGCTTCAATTTGGAGTGATGCACCATTAAATAAAGGGGCTGCGCCGAAGCTTAGTTTCATATCTCGTAAAAATAGCAGTGCCATAATAGGGTTCTTTTTGGTTGGGTGTGTCGAGGGATGGTTTCCTGTCAGAGCGAAGCTTGCTGTCTGAGGGAGTGTCCATAAAATTCGCCACAATGTAACAGAGTCGGGGGTTTAGCGGATTGCCGACGATCAGGGTCGGGGCTCTTTAGAGTTTGTCTGTCGCGCTAAACTTGAATGCTAAGGATTATATTCTCACTGGATTGAATTGGGTAGGTCTTTACCGTGATATTGTGATGATTTTGTTGCTGTTTTTGCCAATAATTCAATATTAGGTCGGTCTGCTGTTTAATCTGCTTATCTTTATGATTCCATAAATTAAAAAGTACCAGGCCTGGTTGTTTCAAATTTTTGAGTAAATTTGCTTGAAATTCAGCTGCGGTAAAGTCATTGGGCAGACCCTCTTCATCAAATACATCAATGATAATGACATCATATTCAGACAAGGCATCTGCGATAAACTCCCAAGCATCTTCCTGAATGGCTTCAATCTCAGGGATTTCAGGTAGGTGAAAGAATTGATAGGCGATGTCAATAACGGCTTGGCGGAGCTCAACAATATGAATTTGAATATCAGGTTCAAGTGCATTTAGATGGGTAGCGATTGAGCCGCCACCCATGCCGAGCATTAATAGGCGTTTGATAGGCTGTTGTGCATGGCGTGCTAATATTTGAGCTTCGATGACTTGCTGATACTCAAAAGAGAGGGTCATGGGCGCATTGAAATAGAGGCGACTCTGCTCAACGGGGGAGTCAAAAAATAGACCGCGCATTTGGGGCGTATCGACAACTTCTAATAAACCAAACTCGTCGCGTTCACAGTGAATTAAGGTACCGCCATGCTTCTGTTTGGTTTTTAAGTTGAGTGCGCGTTCAAGGGATTCATCCGTGTCTTTGGGCATCGCGGCCTCTTCGGTGTTAGGCATTAAGAGGCCGTCCACTCAGCCCACCATAGGCGCAGGCGTAATCCCCATTCGGTGGTAAAGCCCACCTCAACAAAAGCCACTTCGCCGTTGGGGGCGATGATGAAATCTGCTGGTACGGCTTTTGCCCCTAATCGGGTGAGCCACTTGCCATCTAAATCATTAATAATGATGTCTGGATTCATCTCATTCTGTTTGGCAAAATCGAGCAGTTGGTCATTATCTGCTGACTGGGTTGCAATGTTAAGCACGGTGTAATCTTTGGCGATGGACTCAATTCCGCCTTTACTGACATCACAAATAGGACACCAAGTGGCCCATACATGAATTAATACCGGCTTGCCTTGCGCAGTTAGTTGCTGTAAATCATAGTCTTGATAGGTAATGGAATGTACCTTCATCTCTGGCGCTTGACCGCTCACAACGTCGCCCTGCATATAAGGACGAACGATTAAAAAGACCCCGATAAAGAATAGAATGGTCAGAAGGTTTTTAATCCAAGCACGGGTCACGTGACGCGCATCTGTTTCGGTGGTTTTTTTTGGGCTGGGCTGAGGGTCTGTGTTTTTCAAGGGCGCATCTCTTTTTGAGTTTATAATGTGGCCAATTATAGCGTATATCGGCCCAGTATAATGGCTTGTCCGTAAGGGGGAATGAACGGACTGCTTTAGAGGGTGTTTAGATGTTTTTGGATAAAATTAAGCGGGATTCAGCAGGAGTAATAGAATTTGGAAGCGCAATTTTGGCATGATATGTGGAGCAGTGGTGTGGTTGGCTTTCATCAAAAAGAGATGAATGAATTTATGACGGAATACTGGGGCACGCTTAATTTAAAAGGGCAGGGCAAGGTGCTTGTGCCGCTGTGTGGTAAGTCTCTGGACATGATTTGGTTAGCCAAACAGGGACATGAGGTGCTGGGGGTTGAGTTAAACCCAGCTGCATTAAACGATTTTTTAAGTGAAAATGGGCTGAAGGCAGAGTCCGTTAACCATACGCATTTCGTTGGCCATCGTCTTGAGGGCTTAACCTTGCTCTGTGGCGACTTTTTTAAGCTAACCGCGCAGGATTGCGAGGCGGTTAAAGCGGTTTATGATCGTGCCGCGATAGTGGCGCTGCCACCTGAAATGCGCCAAGCCTATGTCACACATCTCAGGTCTATTCTACCTAAGGGCACGGTGTATTTGATGGTGACCATGACCTACGATCAAAGTCGCATGAGTGGACCGCCCTTTTCTGTGCCAGAAGAGGAGGTTCGAAGCCTCTTTGCTGACTTTGCAACGGTTGAGCGCCTGCATCAAGTGAGTTTCTCGCGTAAAGGCGTACCAACCACCGAGCAGGTGTTTGTGATTAAGGCATGATTTCTGAATAACGCTCAAAGGCGGTAAAGGCTTTTGGGTCAATTTTATCCAACTTAGGGCTGACAAATGTGGCACATAATAGATGCGCGATGCCGTAAGTTTTAGCGGTCGTTAAAGCGTGTAAATTATCATCAATCAATAAGGTTTTAGCGGGGTCATAAGGTGAGACTCGCTGAATCTCAGACCAGATGGCGATGTCCTCTTTGGGCATACCAAAATCATGTGCCGAAATCAGCGTATCAAAATAATCCCCAATCTCTGTGACCTCTAATTTAACCGCCAAACTGTCACGATGTGCATTGGTAACCATTACCACGGTCTTATTCAGTGCTTTGAGTCGTTTTAAGAAAGTTATCACTTCTGGGTGGACTTTAATCTGGTGTTTCAGTTCACGTTTAAGCGCAGCAATGGGCAGGTCTAGCGTCTGACTCCAGTAGTCTAAGCAGTACCAATTTAACGTGCCCGTTTGCGAATGGATTTTGTCATGAATCAAGGTTTTGGCAGTGGTGAGCGTTAGGTTGTTTTTATCCGCATAGGCTTGGGGAATTACCTCCATCCAAAAATGCCAGTCAAAATGCAAGTCCAACAGCGTGCCATCCATATCTAAAAGAACGGTGTCAATCTCTGACCAGTTAATGTGCGGGCGGTTAATCGCGGGCTTCATTGGTAATTCCATGCGCTTGGCGTTATGATTAAAAGGTCTTATTTAAGTGCAAACAGGTGTTCTGAATGTCTAAAACATTGCCGACTATTTTATCGGAAAAAATTGTGGCACAGTCACGTATTTTTACCGTACAAGCGCAAGCGTTAATTTTTTCTAATGGGGTTAAAGCCTCTTATGAGCGACTGCTGGGCAACGAACGCGGTGCCGTGCTCATTATTCCTGTTTTGGAGGATGGCACGATGTTGCTGATAAAAGAGTACGCAGGGGGCTTGGGACGTTATGAATTGGGCTTTCCAAAGGGCAAGATTGATGCTGGCGAGACTTGGAAAGAGGCAGCCATTCGAGAGAGCCAAGAGGAGATTGGTTACCTGCCCAATAAAGTTACGCTACTTGATTCATTAAGCCTAGCGGCAGGGTATATGAGTGGTTACACGCATATTGTGTTGGCAGAGGGGCTCACGCCACAAGTCGCTGAAGGCGATGAACCAGAACCGCTAGAGATTGTACCGTGGCAGATTGAAGCTTGGGCTGAGTTATTAAAGCAACCTGATTTTAGCGAGGGCAGAGCTTATGCTGCCCTGTTTTTACTGCTGCAAGCACGGGGGTTGGTGTAATGTCAGAGACCCCGTTTGAGTTAGATAAGTGGCTGCCTGAGGTCTGTCGTATCGCCTATGAAGCGGGTTGCCAAATCTCAACGCTCTATCATCAAAATGAACGCCTAGCAGTGGATATGAAAGGAGACGGCACGCCTGTCACCGAAGCAGACAAACAGGCTGATGAATTTATCAGTACCGCATTACAGGCGCTGACGCCTCATATTCCGTTAGTGACCGAAGAGAGCGTGGCCGACGTGCCTTTTGAAACGCGTTCAGATTGGGCGTGTTACTGGCTAGTCGATCCACTTGATGGCACAAAAGAGTTTATCGAACGAACGGGTGAATTCAGTGTCAATATCGCCCTAATTGTGAATCATGAACCCGTTTTAGGGGTGGTGTATGGTCCTGAAGGGGGCGACTGTTATTTCTCAATAAAAGGCCAACCAGCATACAAACTCCCCGGCTTGATTCCCATAGACAAACCATTCAACTGGCCAGTATTGATTCATCAAGCAGACACGATTAAGGTCAATCAAATTACTGAGTGGCAGGGGATTAAAATAGCCGTGAGCAGACGGCATGGCGGTATGATTCAGCGCTATATTGCGCAGTTAGGTCATGCTGAACTAATTCACATGGGCTCGGCACTTAAAACCTGCTTGGTGGCAGAAGGTCGTGCGGACATCTATCCAAGATTTGGCCCGACCTCTTTATGGGACACCGCCGCGGCACACTGTATTTTAAATTCAGCTGGGGGCGCAGTCCTAAACGCGGCAGGCCATCCGCTACAATATGTACAAACCGCCTCTTTACTCAATCCATTCTTTATTGCAGTTTGCAGCGAAGACGCTCACTGGCCAGCTTTTCCTGCTGTTCTATAATGGTTCATTGTTTCTAGTGAGCAGAGGACTGAATTCAAGAGCCACTGTTAAGCTTGAAGCATTTTGATGCGTACTTTTAACCCCGCCCAGTTGCCGAGTAGGGCAAATATAAACCAAACCCAACCGTGCAGGCTGCCAGAAGCGATGCCGCTGAAAAATGCCCCAATGTTACAGCCTGATGCCATTACGGCGCCAATCCCCATAATCGTGCCGCCAAATAGACTCATAATCAGTCCATTTGAGCTGATCTGAATCTTGCTTCTGGGTCGTCTTAATGAGACCAAGAACGCGCCTGAAATGACGCCAAAAGTGGTCAGGCTAACGGGGTTTGTAAATAGACTCGCGTTCATTCTAGTTTCATTCTGCTGGGTATAATCCCAAAAAGGCCAGTCAATCGGCAGTTGTAACCATTCGATGAGTTGACTGCCCCAAAAAGGAAACACCGAGCTAATTGACCAAGGGCTGCCGGTAAAAAATAGCAAACTCGCATTGAGCACCGCTAAGGTGAGTCCTGCAAGCAAGAAGGGGTGAAAACTCATAGTGAGCACTTTGCGTTCAACCAGTCGATTAACTTGCCCTGTATGCTTACGTTCGTAGTAAACCAGCCCTTTATAGAGCACAAATAGTAAGAACAGTTGAACCGCTAAGCCAGGTAGCCAGCCAAAAAATCGTTGAAAGGCAAAAGGCTCTAAAGCAGGTAGCCACTGCCAAGTATTAAAGGTTGCAGCAGCAAAGGTGCCGCCGACAATCATAAAGGTTAAGGTCATCACCGACAGCGGCTGGA
>JAADDM010000220.1 GCA_013153955.1 Gammaproteobacteria bacterium
TAATGCACTCAGCGCATCTCCAAACCAAGCGGTGCCACTCAAACCTTGCATCTCACCCTGTTCAATCAGAAAACCGCTTAACTGATGCAACCAGTCCGTACTGGCATACGCCTGCTCTCCCAAAACCTCTTCAATATTAAACAGGGCACCAAAACGGCTTTGCTTCACACGATGCAAACATACAACGTGCGCGGTGAGTTGCTGAACCATCGATGCAGAAACCGTGTTTTCATCAATCACCTGACCTTCCAAAAACTCAGTGATTAAAAAACCCGAAAATTCAGCGCCATCTAATGCAACTGACCCGTCCCCTGAACTAAACAGGCTAGGAATTCTAAGAGGTGAAAACGCTGCTATTTGAGCATACACTAAATCATAGTGCATCAGTGAACGGCTTAAATCGAACTGAAATAACCGCTCAACCCCCTGCCAAAACCCTGATTCATGCACCTTTTGAGCTCGACAGACCTTTAAAAAGTGCAACTCATCTTTAAACATACAGCGCCATAAAAGATGCGTACTATCCTCAAAAGAACGCTGCTGAGACACTGCCTTAGTACACCCTGAAAAAACAGCTCTCTGTTCAGGTGCAATCAGGTCAATAAAAGGCAGTTGTTGGATATTTTTCATTCACAAAGTTTAGCAGTTTTAATTTGAATTAAAGGGCTAAAAAAGCGCTAATCCTTTAATTAACATGCCTAATAATTGTTTTTTTGGATATAATCATTTGATTATTTTTTAGGTCAGTCAGTAATCAAAGCAGTCCTTCGGTAAAAACCCCTTAGAACTTCCTAAAATTACGATGATGGCCACCGATATAAAGACAGACAAAGGACAACATTATGAATTCAGTGAACTTAGATCAAGCACGTTTCTTTATGGTAGAACAACAAATTCGTCCATGGGATGTACTTGACCCAAAGATTCTCGATTTATTAATGGATATGCCCCGCCACCTTTTTGTTGAAGAAGGCATGGAAGGACTGGCCTATAGTGATATTGAAATCCCTATTGGACAAGCACAAAAGATGATGTTTCCTCGTGTTGAAGGTCGTATTCTTCAAGCCCTTGATATCGACTCTGAAGACTCAGTTTTAGAGATTGGCACAGGAAGCGGGTATTTAACCGCCCTCATTGCCAACCTTGCCGCGAAAGTCACCTCAGTTGAGCTTTATCCTGAAATTCAATCGGTGGCTCAGACACGCCTAACGAGCTTCAAAAACATCGATTTTCAATCAGGAGATGCTTCCTCTGACTGGCCTGACAATACCGCATATGATGTCATCATCCTAACCGGCTCTGTTGCAGAGATTCCACAAGCCTATAAAGAGAAACTTGTCCTAGGGGGCCGCCTATTTGTCACAGCGGGTCATTCACCAGCCATGACAGCACAAGTGCTTACCCGAATCAGTAACCAAGAGTGGGAAGTTGAAACCCTTTTTGAAACAGATTTAACCGCACTTGTTAATGCAGGTGAAAAGGCAAGCTTTACACTTTAGACGTCCAGCGCTTCATGACCATACGGCCGTGAAGCTTTCGCTTTAACGCTCTAAACACCCATCCTGATTTTCTGGGCCTAATTATTTCGTCCCCTTTGTCTATTAGTAACGCACAACATCAGCTTGAACCTGTCACTAACCCACCACGAGACATCACCAGTACGCTACATTTACCAAGCGTAACTAGCCTAAGCAACATCGTGCTTATTCTCTTATTTTTATCATACCCCTCTCTTTATCACTGATTTTTAAGCCCATTAAAAATAGATTTCTGAAACAACCAGGCCTGGTTCATTATCAGGAAGCCTACTTTCTTTTCAGATGATTTAATCATCTGATATTGCATACCTTTGATTTTATGACACTCAATAAAATTTTCTGAATAGCATTTTTCAGTTGATACTCTAAAATAGAACATAAGATTATTCTATACCGCATAAGAAAAACTAATCGCAAAGGATATAATAATGGATTTAATTAGCCTCTACCCCACTTGGTATGAACCTACCGTTGGGTCCGGATGGGTCATCGCCCTCATTGCAACCTTCCATGTTTTAGCATCCCATACCTCGGTGGGCGCAGCCTTACTGTTTGCCTATCTATCTAACAAAGCTTATCGAGAAGATCGAGAAGATTTACTCGAATTCATTAAAAAATACGGTCTATTTTTAATGGTGTTTACCTATGTTGCAGGCTCAATTACTGGTCCGGGTATTTGGTACTCCACCACCGTTGCCAGCCCAAGCGGCATCGGATCACTAATTCACTCCTTTGTTTGGAAGTGGGCTGCAGAGTGGGTCTTCTTCGTGATTGAGGTCGTAGGCGTATATATGATTGTCTATCTGGTAGGCAAAGTTGATAAAAAAACCCATATGAAAATTACCGTCATATTCGGCATCGCCTCTCTAGCGACCATGCTCATAATTGTGGGAATTCTGTCCTTCATGATGACCCCCGGTAAAGAGATTTGGTTTGAGCAAGGCGGATTTTTAAATGCTTTTTACGGCACAAACACTTTTATCCAAACCTTTATGCGTATTGCGTTTATGTTTACCATGACGGCTGTTGTGGGCGGCATTGTGGTGGCAGGTATTAAAGACCCCGCCTTTAAAAAAGAGATGGCTCGTAAACTTGGGGGGTTAGGCATTATCTCAACCCTAACCGGAGCGGCCCTGTTTCAATGGTATCTGACCGCCGTACCTGACCAAGCTTTACTGGTGATGGAGAACAGACTACCCGAATACTTTGGCCCCAGTATCATTGGTGTCATCGTCATTACCATCACCTATTTTATCGTCACCATGTGGCAACCTAAATTTGTTATCGAAAGCTTTGCAGGCTTTATGGCGATTGTCATTCTTGTTTTAGGTTTATGGCCAGAAGAGGTTGCGCGTGAATCTATGCGTAAACCTTGGGTTGCTGGACAATATGTTTACTCCAATCAAATTATTGGTCGGGATGTTCCCGGCATGGGGATTAAGTCTCAACTGCCCATTATTGAAAAGATTGGAATTTTAAAAGCACATCCCTTTACGCCTGATGCCCTTAGAACGGTTAATGAAGGCAATAAAATTCAAGCCGGTGAGTTCATTACGATGGTGTATTGCTCTAACTGCCACTCACCCAGTAAAACAGGGATTAGACCTTTGCACCGCTACTTTCCCGAAGGCATTGATCAAGCACGCATGGAAAAATACGTTAAAGGCGTGCTCACCACCGGCAACATCGCATATATGCCTAAAATGCCGATGCTCGACTCTGAAATTGAAGCCCTCTCTGCTTATCTTGTCCTGAATAAAAAAGGCGGGCAAACAGCCATCAATAAAGCGATTGAATCGGAAGTTAATGCGCGCAATCATACTGCACTTAAAACTAGCGTGCACACGACTCGCACAACAGCGAACGCTCAACAGGAGGCTAAATAATGGATGCTTCTCAAGTATTACAAGTGACCGAAATGGTTCAAGCATTACAAAGCCCAGGCGGTATCCCCAATCACCCTATTATTTTTATGGGACTAGCCGTTTTAACCTTTGCGCTGCATATTCTGTTTGTACAGCTCATGCTAGGCACCTCTCTCATCACTCTATGGGGTGCCTTCTCTAAAGCCCACTATTGGCGTCGGTTAGCCTCCGCGATGCTAGAAGTCGCAAAGGTTTCAACGTCTGTGGCCATTGTACTTGGCGTCGCGCCCCTACTGTTTGTACAAGTCGTGTATGACCCCCACTGGTACACCTCTAACGTGCTCTCTGCAATGTGGGTAATTGCCTTTATCTTTATTCTGATTGTTGCTTACTGGGCGATTTATTACTACTACTTTCAAAACAATAAACACAAAGATAAAACCGTTCAACCTAAAGCCCGTTGGTCGATGGTGTTAAGCCTAGTGCTGATGCTAGTGGTTGGCTTTATCATGCACAGTTTAACGTCGCAGATGCTGCACCCTGAACTCTGGAAAACCTGGTACACACCGAATGGCGTATTAGACTACTCAGGGTCAAAATTGCACGCTTATAACCTCTGGCGCTTTGCCTTCTTTATCAGCATGGCTATTCCTGTAGCTGGTGCGATGTTAGTCAGTTACCGCCGATTTAAAAGCGTGCGTTCGGATGCAGATCAAGATTACTTGAACTGGGCAGGCGCGCTGGGTAAAAAGTGGATTAAAGTCGGTTCAATCGTCGCCACAGGTCTCTATATCGCCTGGATGATGACCCTTCCAGAAACCGCTGGCGATTTTGCCACCTCTTTCTGGGGAATTATCGGTGGGGTCTTGGTGCTCTCGTTTGCCCTATGGGCGCAGTTTCGCCTCAAGGGCGAGGCTAAGTTCTGTAGTTACATGGCGCTGCCGGTTGCACTCGTGATTGGTCTGATGGTTGCAATCTCTCGTGAAATGTTACGCTACACCATCCTAGATGGCTTTTTTGGCTACAACTTCCTAGACTACAAAATTGTCTTTGATTGGTTTTCAACCATTCACTTTTTTGCCACCTTTCTCATCGTTGGTGGCTCCGTATTAACTTATTTCCTAACCGTTGCTTGGCAAGCGGGTCAAACGGTGGGTGTTTACACCCCAAGTCCCTTTGTTGACCGATTAGGAACCATTGCCATTTGGATCATCAGCATTTGGACTTTTCTATTCCTCGCGGTTGGTTTTTATGTCTGGGCATTTAGATAAGGATGAACAACATGATGAAACACATAATAATCAAAAATGGCATGATGAATAAAACACTCCTCATGATAGGCATGGTCTGTGCTCTGCACAGCCCGATTAGTAGCGCCGTCACAGGCGGCATGTCGCTTGAAGAAAATGACCGCTTACGCAATGCATACCCGGTTCCGACAGGCGCAATGCTAGGCGATAATTGCTCCGCCTGTCATGGTACAAAAGGCGCTGAATTTAATGAAGCCATGCCGCCATTAGCAGGCATGAAAAAAGCACACTTTATTAAGCTGATGAAAACCTACCGTGAGAATGCGTTTACCTCTATTGTGATGCATGACGTTGCCGTGGTCTTTTCAGATGTGGAAATTGAAGCCATGGCTAACTTTTTTGTCCAGCAAAAAGCCGAGCAGTGGACACAACCTAATTGGAACCCCTCTCTTAAGGAGTCGCAGCCATGAAAAAAATAACCCGCCGTGAATTAATCAAACAACTGGGTGCCAGTGCCCTTGCCTCTGGGCTAATGGGCGCTTCCAACCAAGCTTTTGCAAAAAACAGTGCGCATATTGTCATCGTCGGTGGCGGGGTTGGCGGTGCGGCCGCTGCCAAGTATATGCGCCTGCTCAATGCGGACGTGCGCATCACGCTCATAGAGCCCAACCCAGAATACATATTTTGCCCGGGCAGCAACGAAGTCGTGATTGGCTTAGATACCTTAGAGAGCCTAACGGTAAACTACCACACCATTAAAAGCCGCTATGCCGTCACCGTCATTCAAGACAGAGCGACTGAGATAGACTATGCCAACAAGACCTTAAAACTTGCGCATGGCGACATCATCCGTTACGACAAATTAATCGTGTCCCCTGGCCCCGATTTCAAATACGATGCAGTCGAAGGCTATAGCAAATCCTTAGCAGAGAGAGACTTTCCTGCCGCTTGGCATGCAGGCCCACAAACCAATACCTTAAGAGATCAAATATCTGCCCTGCCACAAGGGGGGACGGTACTCATTACCTCTCCAGTAGATCCCTACCGCTGTCCACCAGCGCCTTATGAAAGAGCCTCTTTTATTGCAAATAAGCTCAAACTGACCAACCCTTCCGCCAAAATAATCATTTTGGACTCAAAAGACGACTTTGTCTTTCACGATGTCTATCTCGATTTTTGGAAAAAACAGCACGGCATGGGCACAGAGAACGCAAGAGTTGAGTGGATTTCAAAGAAAAACGGCGGGCATGTCACTCAAATTGACACAAAACGCCGCACCCTCACCACCGCCAATGGCGAAGTACATAAAGGGCATGTTATCAACATCATCCCGCCAGAGATGGCAGGTTCGTTTACTAGAATGAATGGCCTCACCGAAGGGGATTGGGCACCCTTCAACTCGCTAGACTTCTCAACCAAGCGAGATAAAGACGTTTACATTATCGGCGACTCTGCGGCAGCAGATCCAATGCCTAAAACGGGCTACATTGCCAGCAACCAAGCCAAGGTGGTGACTAAAGCGATTCAGTCAGAATTAACAGGTCAGCAGATTGGTACACCTTTTATCACCAATAACTGTGTCGCCATGGCCTCTGAAAACTGGGGCATGACCGTCGCAGAAACCTTTAGGTATGCAGGCAATAACCGCCCTTATGAAGAGCGTTACACGCTTTCCGACCCAACAAGCAACCCTTACCAACAAAGCATTCGTGCGGAAGTGGCCAAAAACTGGCAGCGCACTTTCCGTAAAGATATTTTTAGCTAGGGATGGAATGATTATGAACAAACGACTACTCATTGGCTTGCTGACAGCCTGCACGGTTACGTGGGCATCAGAACATGCTTTGGGGCATGACATTAAGCCCGCATCTCCTTGGACCAGTTCATCATGGAGTAAAACCCTAGCAGACATGCCAAAGGGCGACTCACTCAAAGGGGAAAAGCTGCACCGATATGGGCTATGTATTACCTGCCATGGCGCTAAAGGCATTGCGCCCTCTCGCAATGCCCCAAGCCTTGCGGGCAATACCGTTATTTATACCTATAAAACACTCATGGACTATCAGCAGGGACGACGTGCCGAAGGCAGTGGTAAATCAGAGGTGATGCGAGCGGCAACACAGCCAATGAGCAAGCAGGATATGGCTGATTTAGCCGCCTATTATGCTCAACAGACCTTACCAGAAAAGCAGTTAACGACCAATATCCCCCAAAAAATTGACCGTTTGGTGCGTAAAGGCGACAGCAGTCGATTGCTCGTACCCTGTGCCTCTTGCCACGGCGCACATGGTGAAGGCAATGGCATCACGCCCGCCTTAGCTGGCCAAACACCTGACTATTTTATTCGGACAATGTACGCATATAAACAGGGGCTTCGCACTAATGATGTTAACGAAGGTATGTCACAGTTTGCACATGAATTAACCGATGCAGAAATTCAAGCATTAGCAGACTACTACGCCACACTCAGCGCACAATAAGGAGACGATCATGACTGGAATGAAAGCGATTATTTGGGGGCTTATCTTAACCTTTGGCTCATTGGCCATTATGTGGTGGCTCAGTACCGTTACCTATGCATAATAGCCTTAGACTCCCCTCCCTTCTCAAAAACACCACTTTTAACCTTAAATCACCTAGGTTAAAAGTAGTCACTTACAATAAATTCATTTAAAACGCCAATAAGCCTTAGAATAGCGTCAACAAAATAAAGTTCCCTAACAAAACAATCCGAGTCTCAGCACTTAAGATTAATATTTAAAATACCAAAGGCCCTCTATGAAACTCTTAAAAACACTGTCTCTTTTAGAAGGAAGTTCGCTTATCCTGCTACTTCTTATCGCTGTTCCCCTAAAACGGCTCATGGGAATGCCTGAATTTGTGTCTATCATAGGCCCTATACACGGGATCCTGTTTATCACTTTTGCCTTGGTACTCCTCAATGCACGTACCAATGGACTACTTGATTCAAAACAGATGATGATGGGTTTCATTGCCTCTTTAATTCCCTTTGGAAGCTTTGTATTCAAAGCAAAAGTGCTCAATAAAATGAATAAAAACTCATGATAACCTTACATTAAAATATAAAAAACCGCGTTTTATCGCGGTCTTTAGAACATGGTAAGCTATGACTAAGTTAAATCACAACCAACTCCAACTCACATCAGATTGCTGCGCCGCCAATTTCTCTTTATGCAACAGCTCATAATATGGATTAATCGTTGTTAAACACTGCTTAGCTTCCAAAGAAGCCGATTGACTGCGCCTTTTCATAAAAGAAGCACTTAAACGCTGCTCATCCGTTTGATAAATAGCTGTTTCACACGCACAAAAAAAACGTTGATTAGCGGGTGCTAACGCAGTATTGTGGAGCAAGCAATCAACAAAAAAATGATCCCCTTTATCGCTTGCATACGCGCCACTCAATCCAGCAATAACGAGCAGCATTCCGCATAGGCCAATCTTCACCGCCTTTTTCACAAGCACTCCCCACCCCTTAAGTATTAGCATTTAATTATATTAAAAAATATTATACCCATCCCTTTCATATTAAACAATACTTATATCAATTTACAAGTACCCGCTCAGGCCGACCAAGCTAGTACATCAACTCCAAATCACAAAAAACTAAGCATCCATTCTCCGCGTAATCTACAGACACAAAAAAACCGCTTATGAATGACTTCATTAAGCGGCTTCCTGTTTTTTTGAGCGTTTTTGTCAGAGTCAAGGCGGTGGCAGGTGACGTTTAGGATTACTAAACGAGCCTTCCACCAACGCAGAGGCTGGCAAAACAAGCCAAAAAAAATTAGTTTTTGTCTTGATCTACAATCTTATTCGCTGCAATCCAAGGCATTAACTTACGTAACTCTTTACCAACGACTTCAATTCCGTGCTCGGCGTTGTTACGACGCGCAGCAGTCATTGATGGGTAACCAGACTGACCTTCAAGAATGAACTGCTTAGCGTACTCACCTGATTGAATGTTCTTCAATGCGATGCGCATTGCTTCACGAGACTCAGCATTGATGACTTGAGGACCCGTAACATACTCACCGTACTCAGCATTGTTTGAGATTGAGTAGTTCATGTCAGCGATTCCGCCTTCGAACATTAGGTCAACGATTAGCTTAAGCTCGTGTAGACACTCAAAATAAGCCATTTCAGGTGCGTATCCCGCTTCTACTAATGTATCAAAACCAGCTTTAACTAACTCAACTGCACCGCCACAAAGAACCGCTTGCTCACCAAACAAATCCGTTTCACACTCGTCACGGAAAGTTGTTTCGATGATTGCAGTACGTCCACCACCAACACCAGAAGCATAAGAAAGTGCGATCTCTTTCGCATTACCAGACGCATCTTGTTGGATTGCGATAAGGTCAGGAACCCCGCCACCACGAACGAATTCAGAACGTACAGTATGACCCGGTGCTTTAGGGGCAATCATGATGACATCTAAATCTTTACGAGGCGCAACTTGGTTATAAATAATCGCAAAACCGTGTGCAAATGCTAAAACAGCCCCTTGCTTGATATTTGGCTCAATCTCTTCTTTATAAAGTACTGACTGAAACTCATCAGGAGTCAGAATCATAACAACATCAGCGCCTGCAACAGCCGTTGCAACATCAGCAGTCTTAAGACCATAACCTTCTGCTTTAGCAATAGAAGAAGAACCCGAACGTAGACCAACTGTTACGTCAACACCTGAATCTTTAAGGTTTGCAGCATGTGCATGCCCTTGAGAACCAAAACCGATGATGGCTACTTTCTTGCCTTGGATGATAGATAGATCACAATCTTTATCGTAATAAACGTTCATGTTAAAACCTTTTAAGTTATGAGTCGGCGAACTGGC
>JAADDM010000070.1 GCA_013153955.1 Gammaproteobacteria bacterium
AACTTAGCGCTTACAGAAATACAAGAGTATACACCTGAATCTCATGGGTCTGTTTCGTACCGCCTGCACCTGTATATAAATACGGCAAAACTCTCTTTTGATAGACCTATCGATGAGATTGTTTTAGGGACGGGTGTAGGGGATTTCCCTAAAGATTATACTCAGTATGTGGGTGAAAATGCCCCTTTTAAATTAGAAGCAAATACATCAGGACACTCCCATCCTCATAATATGTTTCTTTATCAACTTGGGGCCCTGGGTTTATTAGGGGTTTTAAGCTTTATTGCTTTAGCTTGGGCTGCTTTAGTGGGTATTTTTCGTAATCACGATGAGTACGGCTTTATTCGTTGGGCATTTCTTATTTACGTTGTTCTGATTAACCTAACAGATTCCCTTATGCTGGCGCATGCGAGCTCAATTTTAATCATTTCCTTTAGTGCGCTTCTGTTTACAGAATTAAGGAATAGATCTGATGATGTTAAGGAAGTTCCATGAAGAATATTGCTGTGATTGGTTTAAAACGAATTGGGGATGCAATTTATACATTGCAGACCTTTGAGGCATTAAAACGATCGTATCCAGAAGCCAAGATTATTGTGTTTACAGAGAGCCAGGTGGCCAATATTTATGAAGGTAACCCCTTTATTGACCAGATAGTTTCGCTTTCAAAAAAACAGTTCTGGAAAACAACGTTACAAGAATTGAAACAAGGTCATTATGATTTATGTATCGTTAATCATAATGCCTTTAAATATGCGTTATTGCCTTTTTTGGCAAAGGTTCCTATGAGAATTGGCTTTAATAAGGAAGCGAGGTCCTTTCTATTAACGCACTCCAGAGATTTACCTACAGGGGTTACCCATCGCCTAGAGCACAATGCGCTGATATTAGACTTGATTGGTTTAGAGTCTCGGGATCTTTTGCCAAGAATTTATCTAACCGAACAGGATGATTTAGCTGTCTCTAAGCTATTTCAAACCTTTGGACTAAAGGACGCGCAGTATATCTGTTTTATTGTCGGCTCAATCGCAGCAACTCGAAGATGGTTTCCTGAAAACTTTGCTAGAGTGATTGACTTAATATCAGAAAAATATGGATTGAAATGCGTCATCTTGGGCGGGCCTGATGATGTTGAAATTGCTGAGCTCGTTTCTAGTAAGGTCAGTTGCGCGGAGTCTGTATTAAACCTGGCTGGAAAAACAACTTTAAGAGGCACGATGCAGTTATTTTCAAAAAGTGTTGCTGTGATTTCAAATGATACAGGGCCAATGCACGTTGCTTCAGCACTAGGGTGTCAGGTGGTTACTTGGTTTGGGGCTGCAAATGAACTGGAAATAGCCCCTCCTTCAGCATCAACAACCATCCTCAATACGCATGTTTCTTGCGGGCCGTGCGTTAAGGAAACGTGCCCAACGGGAACGCTTAAATGTTTACATGAAATAACGCCTGAAATGGTTGTTTCAACACTGAAGTGTTAACCAAAAAAGCTATGGATTCGTTAAAAGGTAAGGGAGCAGTCCTAGCTGATGCTTCGGTCTATGAAATTGAGGCTTTCTCTTTTGTAACCCCCATAACAAAAGATGCGCTGACAGAAGTTGTGAAGACATCTATTAGACAGCGCCATTCAATTACCCTTAGAGCAGGCGGCACCTCCTTAGGTGGCCAAGCGATTGGCTCGGGGGTGGTGATTGATGTATCTAAGCACCTTATTAATATTCTGCAGTTTTCACCCGATAAGCGAGAGGTGGTGGTTGAGCCTGGGGTGATTCAGGATGATTTAAACCAGTTTGTTGCCCGTGAGGGCTTGCGCTTTGCGCCGGATACCTCCACCTCTAACCGTGCGATGATTGGTGGTATGATTGGTAATAACTCGTGCGGTTCATACTCTGTTTACTATGGCACAACTCGAGAACACGTTAAGTCGATGGAGGTGATTCTATCGGATGGTTCTGAGGTGGTGTTTGAAGCCTTAGATACTGTACAGTTGCATGCCAAGCTCAATCAACAAGATTTTGAAGGTGCGCTTTATCGAACCGTGATTGAGCTACTTGAAAATCATGGCGAGCGTATTCTAGAACAATTCCCCCACCCCTCTATTAAGCGCCGCAATACAGGCTATGCACTGGATGAGCTGTACCGATATCATCAGCCTTTTAATCCAGAGGGCAAGCCATTTAATTTAGCACCGCTTATTTGTGGTAGCGAGGGCACTTTAGCGGTGGTCAAAACGGCGACGCTTAATTTAGTTGCTCTCCCTAAACATCGTCAGCTTATTTGCGCTCATTTTGAATCGATTGAAGCGGCAATGAGGGTTGTCTCTGACTTGTTAAAGCTCGAGCCTGCCGCGATTGAGTTGATTGATCGCGCGACCTTGGACGGTACGAAGCAGAATAGACAACAGCAGGCGAATCGATTTTGGATTGAGGGCGAGCCTGATGCCGTTCTAGTGTGTGAGTGGTTTGCCGAGGATTTAGCTTTGTTGGCAACGGTTATTCAGAACAGCCAGGCCTGGTTGATTGAACATGGCGCGTATTCTGCCCCCATTATTCCAGTTGATAAAGCGGCAAATGTTTGGGCGGTACGCAAAGCGGGCTTAGGCTTGTTAATGGGTAAGGTTGCGCGTAAAAAAGCGGTCGCGGTCATTGAAGATGGTGCCGTCCCTGTTGCAAATCTGTTTGAGTATTACCAAGAGGTGGTGGCTCTGATGGCAGAATTGAAGGTGAACTGTGTCTATTATGGTCATGCTTCAGTAGGTTTAATTCATATTCGACCAGAGATTGATTTAGCAACGGAACAGGGTAAGCGTTTGTTTACGACGATTGCTGAGCGTAATTCAAAGCTGATAAAAAAATATCGGGGTGCTCTCTCGGGTGAACATGGCGATGGGCGGATTAGAGCACCTTATATTAAAGAGCAAGTGGGTGATGAGGTCTATGAGTGCCTTGTTGCATTAAAACGCGCCTTTGATCCGCATAATTTACTCAACCCTGGGGTCATTATTGGGGATGCACCCATCACTGCTAATCTTAGGGCGGCCAGGCAGCCGCAGCAACGTTTCAAAACTGGGTTTGATTGGTCTAATGACTTGTCGTTGATGGATGCCGTTGAAAAGTGTAATGGGGCAGGGGCGTGTCGTAAATCGGCGGGTAATGGCGTTATGTGCCCATCTTATCAGGCCAGTCGCGAAGAAAATTATTCCACGCGCGGTCGCAGTAATTTATTGCGCTTTGCTTTGACTGAAGCAGATCCGATTAAGTCACTCTCTAATACAGAGCTACAAGATGCGCTTGAGATGTGTTTAGGCTGTAAAGCCTGCCATACCGAGTGCCCCGCCAGTGTGGATATGGCCAAGTTAAAATCAGAGGTGCTGTTTCAAAGCCATCAAGGGTTCTCTTTAAGGCGGCTAAGCCTTAAGCATTATGGCATGTTAATGAAAGTCGCTGCTCAGTGGCCAGCGGCATTTAATGGTATGCAAAATTTAGCGCTGGTTAAAAAAAGTATGGGGGTGGATGTTCGTCGCACACTACCAGCTATTCAAGCTCAGAGTTTACAGCGTTGGTGGCGAGAGCAGGCTTCACAGGCAGGGGCAAGCACTGAGCAAGCGACCCCTTCTTCATTCGTAAAAGGTCCTTTAAAGGTGGGCGTATTATGCGATCTGTTTAGTCAATACCAAGAGCCCGAGGTAGGTCGAGCTGTCATTGAAAGTCTGCAAAAGCTTGGTGTGACGGTTATTCCTGTTTTCATGACGCATTCACCCCGTGCACTGATTAGTTCAGGATTACTGGTTGAGGCAAAACAGGCGCTAAAGAATACGTTGTTACAGTTGAGCTCGACAGAGCATGAGATTGATTCAACGGACTTTATCATCGGCATTGAACCTTCAGAATTACTTGTTTGGCGTGATGAAGCGAGATCACTGTTAAGTAACCAAAATTTGGAGATGGCTAATAATGGATTTAACCAGACCTGGCTAAATCAGAAAAAGCCTGTTTTATCTTACGAAGAGTTGATACTTGGATTGAATGCAATAGATGCGCTTCCTATCTTGCCTTCTCTTAATAACCGGGTACACCTGCATGTTCACTGTCATCAAAAGGCCTTGGCAAATCCGATGGATACACAAGCTGCTTTACAGTTAATTCCGAATTTACGGGTTAATATGATTCAATCAGGCTGCTGTGGGATGTCTGGAGAATTTGGCTATCGCCATTTTGAGATGTCGAAAAAAATTGCTGAACAGGCATTGCTCCCCGCGATTGCAGAGGTCGCTTCAAATGAGTTCATTGTGGCAACGGGAACAAGTTGTCGCCACCAAGTAGCAGATTTGTCTGAAAAGAGAGCGATGCACGTTGCTCAAGTGTTTTCTAAAGTACTGCTTTCTTAAGGACTAAAGAAACCTTTTAGGGCTGATTTTAATTTTTGAGGGGTTATCTCCGAGGCATTAAGGGGTTCGTGACACCAAACGGCATCTGGCCAGACTTCATCCTCTTCGGCTCTAAAAATTAGATGAATATGTTGGTTAGGGTTTTTATTACCAATTTTAGCTAAGTTAAAGTGTGGGCCAAATCCTTGTTTTTGGAGTTCAAAAATTAGTCGATAGATTTCGCTATACAACGAGCCGATATAATCCGCTTCAATTAATGATTTTTTAGGAATAATTAATAGCCAAGCAAGCTCTGTTCTTTCTGCCATTAATGAGTATAGAGGATGGTCATAGAGATAATCGCTCTCAAAAGTGGTTTCCAGTAAGGCTTTGTTATGGCTTTTAAGTATATTGTCCATTGAAGATGGTTCTCTCTGTTTTAGCTGAAAGGTATGTTTCAAAGCCTGTGTTTATAGGTAGGCAGTGGGTGCATTGAGTATAAATTATTTCTGCCGTTATTTTTCGCCTTGCTCTGACACAAAGGTCTTACATACGTACGAGCATCCGCTGTAGAATAAATTCTTAATAAAATAATAGCAGATTTGCATGAAACCAATCATACAACCTTTACCCCCTCTTTTTTTAGCGTCAACTTCTCCAAGAAGGTCTGAGCTTTTAAAACAGCTAAAACTTGAGTTTTCGGTGATTAATGCGCCTATTGAAGAGGTTGCACTGCCCAAAGAGTCTGCTGAATCTTATGTACTCAGAATGGCGATTGAAAAAGCGCTGTCTGGATTTAATAAGGTCGCGGGCAAGCAAATCTGGGTTGTTGGAGGGGATACTGCTATTTTGCTAAATGGCCGAGTGCTGGGTAAGCCTAAAAATGAAGCGGGTGCTTATAAAATGTTATCTTCCTTATCGGGTAACACGCATCAAGTTCTTTCAGGGGTCGCTGTGGTGTATGACGGTGAGGTTTTTTCAACGCTCACTTCAACATACGTTGAATTTGACCGATTAACTGAGCGAACCATTTTAGAGTACATTGCGACGCAAGAGCCTTTTGGTAAAGCGGGTGCTTATGCCATTCAAGGCATAGCTGCCCAATTTATTAAAAAAATAGAGGGGAGTTATTCGGCCGTGATGGGACTCCCTTTGTTTGAACTTAATCAACTATTATTTGATGCAGGTTATTCAAAATAATTGAGTGATAAATCTCACACGCAGAGTTTCGGGTGTGAAGAACGGTCTAAAATAGATTAAAAATATAACGCTTTAGAGAAGAGTGCCTACATGCATAACGAAGAAAAAGTTCTAGTCAACGTAACCCCTAATGAAACCCGTGTGGCTTGGGTTGAAAATGGTGTATTACAAGAGATTTGGGTTGAACGTGCCAGTAAACGCGGGTTGGTGGGCAATATCTATATGGGAAAGGTCGATCGAGTCCTTCCGGGGATGCAAGCGGCTTTTATTAATATAGGGTTAGAGAAGTCTGCTTTTCTACATGTGTCTGACGTTTGTCATAAAAGCATTGGCTGTTCTGCGGATGTAGAGTGTGACGATATTGCCAAACTCTTACATGCAGGCCAGAAGATTATGGTGCAGGTGGTTAAAGACCCTTTAGGCACAAAGGGGGCTCGTATTACGATGCAAGTCACGATTCCTTCTCGAATGTTAGTTTATATGCCGATTGAGAAAGCGTTAGGCGTTTCGCAAAAAATTGACTCCTCTGAAGAGCGCGAACGATTGCGAGAGATGATTCAGACAATTCCTGAATTTAAAGAGACCGAAGGGGGCTTTATTGTTCGCACGGTTGCAGAGGGCGTCGATTTTCATGAAATGCGCGCGGATATGCTCTACCTTCAGCGTTTATGGAATGGGGTTCAAGAACGCTCAAGGCATGCCACCAAACCGATGGTTATCTATGAAGATTTACCACTTTATTTAAGAATAATTCGTGATATTCCTGTCGATAGAGTCGAGAAAATTAGAGTTGATTCAACCGAAACGCTCAAGAAAATGGAGACGTTTGTAGAGAGTTACGTGATGGAACTCACTAGCCGCTTAGGCTTATACCAAGGCGAACGGCCGATTTTTGACCTTTATAATATAGAGGAAGAAATTCAAACAGCCTTGCATAAACGGGTCAATTTAAAATCGGGCGGCTATCTTATTATTGATCAGACTGAGGCGATGACCACTATTGATGTGAATACAGGAGCATTTGTAGGCCATAAAAATTTAGAAGAGACAATCTACCGCACCAACCTGGAAGCAACACAAGCGATTGCTCGACAACTTCGTTTAAGAAATTTAGGGGGGATTATTATCCTAGATTTTATTGATATGGAAATGAAAGCCCATAAAAAAACAGTACTAGAAACGCTCGAAAAAGAGCTCTCTAAAGACCGAGTTAAAACCTCGATTAGTACCATCTCTAGTTTAGGGCTAGTGGAGATGACTCGAAAGCGTACTCGAGACAGTCTAGAGCGGACACTTTGTGAACCGTGTCATGTTTGCAGTGGCCGAGGAACCGTCAAGACGGCTGAAACAGTCTCGTTTGAGATTTTTAGAGAAATTACCCGAATGGCACGCTCTTTTTCAGGAGATAAATATCGAGTCATTGCCTCTGAAGAAGTGGTGTCTCGTATCATGGATGAAGAGTCGAGCAGTGTTGCTGAGCTAGAAGCTTTCTTAAGCAAGAGTATTCGTTTCCAAGCTGAAAGCAGTTATGCCGCAGAACAGTTTGATGTGGTCATGATGTAATGCAAACTCAATAGGGTATCAGGCTTAAATGAGTATTAGAAAAACACATCATTTTTTGCAGTGGATTTTGGCGGCATTTGTTATTTATCTGTTATTAACAAGAGTACTGATTTCTTGGATTCAGTACGCGCCTGAAAAGTTTGTAGATACCATCGGTTGGGCAACGTCTTCAGAGATTCAATTTAAGCAGATTGAACTTCAACAGACCTGGCTGGGCTTTCAGCTACAAGTTGAAAACTTAAAGGTTCGCCAGACCAACTTTGATTTTGAGCTTTCACGCCTTGATGTTGATGTGAATACTTTTTCGTTTCTCTTCCCTTCGATGGACTACGGGCGTTATCTTAGGGTTGAGGGGGGAGTTTATCAGTCTAAAGCACAGGCTTTAGCCTCTGAGAAGCAGACGGTTAACAGGCCTCAAGAAGATATTGATTTTGATGGGCTTACTCAATTTACTGCGGATGTTAGGCATCTCTGGCAACGAATTAATATTCAAGACTTTATTATAAGTGAAGTCGGTCAACCAGGCCTGTCTGTTCATGTACAGACCTTGCAATCCTTAAAAGGTGCACAGCTTAATGTGGTTTCTCAGTTTGGCGTCTCTTATAAGGGAAGGCTAAATTATGAGAAGTTTAATTTTAGAGCCTCCTTCTCTCAGGATATTTGGGGGCGCTTGGATAAGGGGGACTTTAGTTTAATCTCCTATGAACCGCTTCGCGTTGAAAATGTGGAAAAGCTATTGCCTGAATCTTGGCATAAAATTCTGCCCAGTGGAGAGCTGATTGTAGACTTAAGAGGAGAGCTCTTAAATGAAAGGCTCAACTCTCTTGTATTAAAGTTAAATAGCCAAGCACTCAGCTGGCAGCAAAGCCACCCTTCATTACCCAATAGCCTAGGTTTAGAGCTGGTTTGGAGCGCTGAAAATGTTGATGAAATTACCGAGTTTACAGATTGGCATTTTCAGCTATCAAATGTGCAAATCGATAATCAATATATTAAAGCCGTCTCACCCATTACCTTATATTTTGAAGATAATGTCCATGTAAGGTTTCATTCTGAGGCCTTTGATATTACCCCCTTTAAAGTGATTGTTGAATCTCTGATTACCAATCATCAGCTCGCCTCTCTGTTTGATAATACGGCAGAACTTAAAGTTTCAGAGCTGGAGGGGCGTTTTAACTGGCAGACGTTAGCGCTGCCTGATCTAAAAATCACACTTAACAAAGTGGCTATTCCTGTTACAGAGTTCCCTGGTTTGGCGATTCAAAATCTAAAATTGGTTAAAACAGAAACCTCCTTTTCAATGGCAACTGATAAGCCTATCTGGTTAGTCGATACCCGTATTCATAAAGACGCGATAAAAATAGAGCTTCCTCGAAGTATTCGGCTAGAGCGAGAAGGGCAGGCTTGGGTCTTGGATAACGTCAGTTTTAATATGGACGGAATGCCCTTTAATATTAAAGGAAGAGGTGATGACCACGGTTTGTTGGAATTGGCATTTGATTTCAAATTTGGAACAATGTCTACGCTTAATCGTTATATGCCATACGGGTTAATGCATCCGAACCTACAGAACTGGCTAAAACAAGGGCTTGTTTCAGGAAAAGAGATTGCTGGTTCAGGGGTATTTAAAGGAAAGCTAGATGAGTTTCCTTTTGAGAAGGGCAACGGCATCTTTGAAGTGCATGCCGATGTCGTCGATGCAACGCTAAAATTCAAGCCAGAATGGCCAGCGTTAAAGAAGATGTCAGCGCATATAAAGTTTACACCTTATAAGCTGAGCATCACCTCTAAAAAGTTAGCCCTTGGTGCAGGTGCTCAGGCACGTAATGTTCAGGTAGATATTTTAGATTTAAATAAAGATGATGTTGTCTTGATTGCCAAGGCAAGTGTGAATACTGATTTTAAAAATGCGACAGATTACTTGCTATTGTCTCCCTTGGCTAAAGCATTGAAGTTGGATGGTTTTATCTCAACGAGTGGGTTTTCAGGCCTTGTGACGGTTGAGCTAGATAAACTTTGGATTCCATTGGTTGGCTATGATAATCAATCGCAGCGCATACAAGGCTCTGTCTCTTTTAAAAATTCTGAAATTGTTGTGCTTAATGAACTGCCCATAAAGGCAATTAAAGGCTTGTTAACATTTAGCGAGTCCTCTGTTTTAGCGAAGCGGTTGACCGCAAACGTACTTGGCTCAAAGTCAGTTGTCTCAGTTAAGTCAGCCCCCAAAAAGGGGCTAGTGGGCATCTATGCAGAAGGTCAGTTTTTTAAACGTAAAAACCGATACTTTAAAGGAAGTGTTCCTTGGAAGCTGGACTTGCAGGTGCCTTTTCAAGGAGCGGGGGGCGGAGGTTCAACACATCTAAAGTT
>JAADDM010000028.1 GCA_013153955.1 Gammaproteobacteria bacterium
GATCTCTTTACGCATCTCGCGCACAACGTTAAAGACTTCAAGCACTTCTTTTGTCATGTCTTCTAAATCAAGGTGCTGAATGTCGATGATTGTAGCAGAAGCCACATGTTGTGCCAGTAGCTCCAGTTTCTCTTTTTCACTTAGGCTGTTGTAGTCAATGTCTAGGTGAGAGAGTAGGTCGGCAACCGCATCGCTATGAACATTCGATTCTTGACGAATATCCAGGCGCATTAGGTAGAAACCAAATGTTTTCGCTAAACGGATAAGGTCTTGTAAATCGGCATTAGCAACGCTCTCGTCACCATGTGCACAGAGTGATGAGTGAATTAGCTCAAGGTCTTCTAAGAAGTCAGACTCATCTTGATAAGCAAATGGACTCTTATCGGCATGGTCGTCATTGATACGTGCTTCAATGTAATCGATGTTTTTCTGTAGCTTACCGTGCATGAGGTAGAGCATACGACGATATGGTTCGTCTTTAAAACGCTCTGGACGTTTCTTAAAGACAGACTCGATTAAATCGGTATCTACAATCGTAGAGCGATTGATAATCTCTTGTGAGATGTCACTGATAAAGCGAGAGTGAGTCAGTTTTGAACTTAGGTCAAATACGCGCTTTTGGTACTCATAGATGACGGCACGTGACTGTAATAATAGTGCGTGTACAGTGGTGTCATGCGTTACAAATGGGTTACCGTCGCGATCACCACCAATCCAAGAACCAAAGGTTAGGAAGTTAGGGGTTTCAATCTTATCGTCAGGATAGTGCTTAGATAGCGCACGTTCCATGTAACGGTAAACCTCTGGCACAGCATCAAATAGAGATTTGCGGAAGTAGTAAATTCCGTTACGAATTTCGTCTTCAACCGTAGGCTTTTGACGACGTACTTCATCGGTCTGCCAAAGCACTTGAATTTGAGTTTCAAGTTGCTGGTAGATAGACTCTTTAACGTATTCATTATTGTAAGTATCTGCTTCGTTTAGCGCACCGATGTCTAAGAAGATTCTTCTTAGGTTGTCCATCACTGAGCGACGTTTTGACTCAGTTGGGTGGGCTGTAAATACTGGAATATAGTGTAGCTTGTTTAACAGTGTTTGTACTTGAGTTGCGTCTAACCCTTGGTCTTTAAACTCGCCAATGGTGTTTAGAACGGATCCAGTCCATAGCGGGCCATCAGATTTTAGCTGGCTCTGTCGCTCGTGGTACTGGTGCTCCTCTTCTGCTAGGTTTACTAGGCTGAAGTACAGGTTGAACGCGCGAATAATTGGCGCAAGTTCCTCTGCTGATTGAGACTCAATGAACTCGGTTAATTCTGCCTGTAGTGCTGGGTTGGCTTCTTTTTGAAGTTGAAGGTAGCCCGTACGTAGCTTTTCTACAGCGTCATAAGTTGATTTACCAACTTGTGATTCAATTACTTTACCAAGAATGTTTCCTAGTAACTTAACGCGTGCTCTGAGTTGCTTATCACGAATTTCTGCAGCCATTTTACTCTCTATTATTCATATACAAATTAGCCGGGGATTATACCAGAAAATTAAATGTTTGGGTGAAGTCTAAAAGGGAGGGGGGATTTAGGGGGCTGGTGAAGGGTTAGAGACAAAAAAACCTCCATAAAGGAGGTTTCAAATAAAGCCGTGTAAACGTTATTTAGCCCTGTTTATTGTTGGACTAAATATCGCTAAGGACTTATTTTTTGGCTTGGTAAGCTTTTGCACCATTTAAGATCTCTGTGCGAGCCTCTTCAATGTCTCCCCAGCCGTCAACCTTGACCCATTTGCCTGGTTCAATGTCTTTATAGTGGCTAAAGAAGTGTTCAACTTGTTCTTTTAAAAGCGGAATGTCTTCTACTTTTTCAATTTTTGAGTAAATTGGCGTTAACTTATCAACGGGTACGGCAATGACTTTTGCGTCTTCACCGCCATCATCGGTCATCTTAAAGATGCCAATAGGGCGACAACGGATAACTGACCCTACCATAAGAGGGTGTGGTGTCACGACTAATACGTCTACTGGGTCACCATCATCAGATAGGGTGTCGTTAATGTAACCGTAGTTAGCAGGGTAAGACATGGTCGCGCCCTGTAGGCGATCAACCCAGACAAGGTCTGTGTCTTTATCTACTTCATACTTAATGGGTGCTGCAAATGCAGAAATCTCAATAATAACGTTAATATCGTTTGGTAAATCATTACCCGCTGGTACGGCTGCGTAGCCCATGATATGTATCCTTTTTAAATGCTGTTTTTAAAACAACCAGGCCTGGTAGAAAGGCGATTGCTGTTTTAAAGGGGGATTTTTAAGTGTGCTTTAATGCAAAACACCCGCAAGGGCGGGTGTTTTTTAACTCAGATAGCGTAAAGCTTACTTGCTGTGGTAAGCAACAACTTTAGCCACTTCGTTCTTAGAACCAAGTACCACTGGTACGCGGTCGTGGATGCCTTTAGGCTCAACGTCCATGATGTCCATACGACCTGTTGAAGAAGCACCACCGGCTTGTTCAATGATCATAGACATAGGGTTTCCTTCGTACATTAGACGAAGCTTTCCTGCTTTTGAAGGGTCGCGGCTATCGTAAGGGTACATGAAGATACCACCACGGATAAGGATACGGTGAACTTCAGCAACCATAGAAGCAACCCAGCGCATGTTGTAACGCTTACCAAGGGGACCTTCTTCACCTTTTAAACAGTCATCAATATACTGCTTCATTTCTGGTTCCCAGAAACGTTGGTTAGACATGTTGATTGCGAACTCAGCCGTATCTTCAGGCACTTGTAACTGTGCCTTCGTTAGAACGAATTCACCGATGTTTGTATCTAAAGTGAATAAGTTAACACCGTTACCTGTTGTCATAACAAGCAAAGAAGAAGGACCATAAAGAACATAACCCGCAGCAACTTGCTTGCGACCGTCTTGTAAGAATACTTCTTGCTCAGAACCTGGGCGGTTATCAGCAGGGGCTTCTAAGATAGAGAAGATGGTACCAACAGATAGGTTAACGTCGATGTTTGAAGAACCATCTAAAGGATCAAATGTAACAAGGTACTTACCATCGTTGTTTGCAGCGATCGTGAAATCTTCTTCTTCAGACCCTACCCCTTTAACGTATGGGTTTGCACAAAGAATGTCTTTAAGAAGGTCGTTAGAGATAACATCTAACATCTTCTGAGTTTCACCTTGAACGTTTTCGTCTTCAGTCGTTCCTAGGATACCGGCTAAATCACCTTGACCTAGCTTGTATGCAATGTCTTTACATGCAACCATTACGTCTTTGATTACTAGCTCTAATTCTGCTGACGTTCCGTCACTTGCTAATACTTGATCTAATCTTTTCATCGAGACTCTCTCTGCTGTATAAATTGAGTCCTTAGTATGGATTGATTCACACCAAGGTCTCAAAATTAAAAATAAATTTGAAATAATTTGCGAGATTTTAACACGCTACGCGCTTTTTTATCAATGAGATTACTTAACGCGGGGTAAATTTAGAGGTTTTTTTGTGGGGGATGAAAGTTTGGTGTAAATAACCTGTTGAGATTTCACAAGTATTTTTGGCTCGGTATTTGGCCGTTTTAAGAAGTGGATATTCAGTAGATAGCTTTTGAAGCAGGATTGAAGAAGTGTACAATGGCCGTCAAGCGTTACCTTGGGGTTAAGTCACCCGCATTGAGTGGTTAGTACCACACCATTTTTATATAGATAATTAAAAGAGTATGACATGAGATTTATCATTAAATTATTTCCTGAAGTGATGATTAAAGGCGCACCCGTCAAAAAGAAGATGATTAGCCAGTTAAATGATAACTTACGGACCTTACTACACCGTATTGATGATCAAATCTTGGTTAAACGCTTTTGGGATAAAATTGAGGTTGAAGCGGACGATGGGTTAATTGAGCCCGTTAGACGTATTTTGAGTGAGACTCCCGGAATTGAGCAGTATTTAGAAGTGGTTCAGTACGAGACGGGTGAAGATTTACAGCTCATCGCCGACAAGGTAGTGGAGCATACAGTGCATCTTATTGAAGGTAAAACCTTTGTGGTACGTGCCAAACGCTCGGGAACTCATGAGGTCACCTCTTTTGAATTAGAGCGTTTTGTTGGCTCTGAACTGTATTCAAGAGGTAACCCTAAAGGGGTTGATTTACATAACCCTGAGGTCAAAATTGAGTTTGAACTGCACCAAAAGGTACTGAATGTTATTACCAAACGCCGTATTGGTTTGGGTGGTTTTCCAATGGGCACGCAGGGGGAGTTACTCTCGTTGATGTCTGGCGGATTTGATTCAACCGTGGCCAGTTATTTAACGATGAAGCGAGGGCTTAAGACTCACTTTATCTTCTTTAACCTAGGGGGTGCCGCTCATGAGATTGGTGTTAAGCAAGTGGCGATGTATCTTTGGGCTAAGTTTGGTGCTTCGCATCGAGTCTCTTTTATTACAGTGCCTTTTGAAGATGTGGTTTCTGAGATTTTTAGATCCACCCATGAGAGTTATATGGGCGTTACGCTAAAGCGCTTAATGCTGATGGCGACTGAAAAAATTGCTGATGATTTAGGGATTGATGCTGTAGTAACGGGCGAGAGCGTGGCTCAGGTCAGTAGCCAAACGCTGCGCAACTTGGCGATTATTGATGAGGTAACCAGTAAGTTGGTTATTCGTCCATTGGCGACCATGAATAAACCTGAAATCATGGGCATTGCAGATAAAATTGGCACGCGTCATTTTGCCGAAAATATGCCTGAGTATTGCGGCGTTATTTCACAAAACCCAGTGACGAATGGTTCATTTAAACGGATGGAGCGAGAGGCGAAGAAATTCGACTATACGGTCTTAGATCAAGCTGTTGAAGACTCTGTGAGTATCCCGGTTGATACGATTATTGACGATGTGAACGCAACGGCTGCGGTTGAGGTGGTTAAAACGGTGACTCCTGACTTAGTGGTGATTGATATACGACGCGATGAAGAAATCAGCGCGCGTCCTTTAACGCTAGAGGCGCTTGAGGTTATTCCATTCCATGAGCTTAACCGTAAGTTCAAAGGCTTGGATCAGACTAAAGAGTATCTGCTTTACTGTGAAAAAGGGGTGATGAGTCAGCTGCATGCGCAGTATCTAAGAGATGAAGGCTTTAACAACGTGAGAGTGTATCGCCCTTAACGTTTTAGGCGCTTAAGCTATCTACCATTACTCACAAAGAAAGCCCTTTTTAAGCTCCGTTTAAAAAGGGCTTTCCTCTTTTTCAGGATCAAATCGATGCGCTTTACGATAGCCATCAGGTTGATTGTCTTTGTGGTCTTGGATGTGTTGGTTCTTTATTTTAAGCTTGCTTTGTGAGAGTTCAAAAGAGGAGCGAACGCCAATCATCATTTTTTGTATTTGAGTCACGTAGTTGACTGTTTCATGTCCAATAGACTCTCTGGCCAGCACTTCCACATTGTAGTACCACTTGTAAGGGTCAAGTCCACGTGCTTCGGCTTTTCGTTGTAGGCCGCGAATTCTACCCGGGCCTGCATTGTATGCCGCAAGGGAAAAGTTGATTTTATCCTCCTCTGAATACTCAGGTTTATCAAAATAGAAGTCTCGAATAAAGGCGAGGTATCTAACCCCCGCATGAATATTAGACTCAAGGTCTTTTATATTTGGAATATTGACGTGCTTAGAGCGTGCCGTTGAGGGTTTGATTTGCATAATGCCGTAGGCATTCGCAGAGCTTCTTAGGTTCTGCCTAAAGCGAGACTCTTGGTAAGCCAGCGAGGCGATTAAGAACCAGTCAAAGTCATAAAACTCAGCATATTTTTCAAAGTAATATCGCAAACAAGGCGTCTTGTTTAATTCGGTAAACGAGAGGGGTTTTTCAACCCAATAGGTACTTTTGAAATATTTTTTATAGATACTGTTGCCAAGCAACTTGCCTGGCCTGGCGTAACTGCGAATGAATGAGTTCAGTGATTTTATGAGCTTAGGGAGGTTTTTATTGGTTGCCCAAGCGATTTTACCGCCATAGTGAAAGACAATATCTTGTTGGAGCGTTAAGTTAGGGAAGTTTTTTTGATAGACTTCAGCAATGTGATTATCCACGACGGTGTAATCAAACAGTCCAGCATTGACCATCTCTAATAAATCTTCAGCCTCTAAGGCTGAATCCGCTTTAATAATCTCTATTCCTGGAAGGCCTTGTTGGCCTAATGCCTGACTCATGCGTTCGATATGAATAATGTAACTGCTGTTGGCAACCACAATAATCTGTGTACCAGAAAGCTCCTCTAATCGGTGAATTTTGGGCGCGCGATGATGAGAAACTAAGATCTCCCTAATGTCATTAATATAGGGTGTGGTAAAGCTAAAGGCCGCGGCTCTTTCAGGGGTAATGGTTAACCCGGAGGCAATTAAATCCCCGTGTCCTGCTTTGAGTTCAGAGAACAGTTGGTTAAAAGGACGGGCTAAAAAGACCACGTGTGTTTTGTAACGTTCTTTTCTTGGGCCGCGATTTAGGTACTTTTCATACGCCTTAATGAGATCGTGTTCAAGGCCTCTTTGACCGCGGATACTGTGAAAAAAGTTGGTTCGGTTGTAACTCACTAACACCCTTAAGATTCGGCGCTGTCGAATCTCATCTAAATCACCAATAAAGGCGTCATTGATTCGACCGGCAAGGGAGTTTTGGATCTGTGGCGCGCTGTCAGCCTGTACGGTGTTTGTTTGCGAGAAGGCAGGGAGCGCAGGGAGTGCCACTAGTGCGGCCACTAAAGCGACCATCAAAGCAGGGCGGCCTAGAAGTGGTGCAAGTATCATTTTAAAATGGGTACTGTTTGGCAACACGGGGCATTCCATACGTTATAAAGTTCCGTCTATTCTATTAGAGATAGACTGTGAATAAAACCCTAATGTTTTAAGCTGTGATTGGGCGTGAAATAGTGAGCTCCTCTAGTGGGGTTTTTAGAGAGAAGTGGCTGAGGGTGTTTGCAAAATGATGTGAGGTAATTTATGGCACGCTTACAGGGAAGACGATAACGTTCATAGGCAAAGGGGGGGTAAGATAGCTCTATTAAATTTAGCTGCATTGTTGCCATAAGGGTGAGTTATGAGAAAAGTAAAATATGTTATTTTAGGGGCGGGTACATCTGGGTTAACCGCACTGAGTGCGATTAAAAAAGAGACCGAAGATTTTGTTTTGATTGAGGGTGGTGCGTTTGGAACGACTTGCGCAAGAGTGGGGTGTATGCCGTCTAAGGCGTTAATTCACTCAGCAAACCTGATTCATCAGGTCAGCAAAGGCGCTGAATTTGGACTGCAAAATGTAGCGCAAGTCGACATTGATTCTGAAGCAGTACTAAGGCGCGTTAGGCAACTTAGAGATCGGTTTACAGGCGGTATTCAATCAGGCACGACTGATTTGCTGTCAGAGTCACAGTTAATCAAGGGGTTTGCTGAATTTACAGGACCAAATCAGGTGGCGGTGAATGGCGAGACAGTTGAATTTGAACGTATCATTATCGCCACGGGGTCAAGGCCTGTTGTACCTGCTCCGTGGAAAGCGCTGGGGTCTAAGTTATTAACCAGTGATGAAATCTTTGAGCTAGAAACCCTTCCTAAGCGAGTGGCAGTGATTGGCTTAGGCATTATTGGTCTAGAGATAGGTCAAGCACTCGCTCGACTGGGGGTAGAGGTAACGGGGTTTGAAATGCAAGAGACCATTGGTGGGCTTTCTGAACCGACAGTGACGGCAGAAGCCATCGCCCTTATTTCGCAAGAGTTCCCTGTTTACTTAGGGGCAGCGGCAGAATTAAAAAATACTGATCAAGGGGTGTTAGTCACGCTGGATAAGTCAGAAGGTAAAGTTGAGGTCGAAGTGGATGTTGTGCTGGGTTCTTTAGGACGACGTCCGAATTTGGATAGACTGAATCTAGCGGCTGCAGGCGTTAAGCTCGATGAGAGGGGGATGCCTTCGTTTAATGTGAACACCCTGCAGATCGAGAATAAACCCATCTTTATTGCTGGAGATGTTAATGGTTATCGCCCCATTTTGCATGAAGCGGGCTATGAAGGCAAAATGGCTGTGATGAATGCCATGAGCTACCCTACGGTAACGGCTTACCAAAGAAAGACTCCTTTGGGTGTGGCATTTTGTGATCCTGAAATAGGCTTTTTTGGTCGAGCATATCGTGATTTAGATAAAGAGGCGGCAGAGGTGGTCTCCTTTAATATTCATCGTAACAATGGCCGTGCGATTGTGATGGGTGAGGATCACGGGGTAATCTCTCTCTATGCGGATAAAGTCACAAAGCGATTGATTGGGGGTGAGATGGTTTTGCCTCATGCTGAGCATTTCACACATCTACTTGCATGGGCGGTTGAAAATGAGATGACGGTCATTGAGTTGGTTAAGATGCCTTTCTATCACCCTGTGCTGGAAGAGGCGATTCAATCTGCGATTCAAATGCTCTTTAAAGCACTTTACCCAGTGGAATCAAAGTGCTTTGATGCTGAGTTGACAGTAATGCAATAAAGTATCGGAACTCTTGTTATAATACGCGCTGTTTTTTAATTTAACGTCCAAAAATAGGCAGTAGTTAAACTGCTGCCAGTCACCTGCGGAAATGAAAGGGGCTGGTTGAGGGCGTTTCTAAACTGTTAGATGGAATCAAGTGACTACAGACAACTCTCAGGGTCAGCAAGACCCACATGCTCAGCGCGAAGCTGACAAATATGACAATCCTATCCCAAGTCGTGAATTTATTATTGGAGCGTTAGAAGAGGCTCAAAAGCCTTTAAGGCTCTATCAAATTGCGAAAATCCTAGAGATTGATGAAGATGACGAAGAGCGTTATGAAGCGATGTCTCGTCGTTTAAAAGCGATGGTGCGTGACGGGCAGTTAATCCGTAACCGACGCGGTGCATTTGGCCTGCTTAAAAAAATGGACTTGGTTAGAGGTCGTGTATCTGGGCACCCGGACGGCTATGGTTTTTTGGTGCAAGAAGAGGGCAAAGACCTTTTCTTGTCTGAAAAAGAGATGCAGAAGGTACTTCACGGAGATATCGTGGTGGCTTCTATCATCGGTGAAGACCGTCGTGGTCGCCAAGAGGGGGCTATTGTTGAAGTCACTGAGCGCAGTAACCAAAAAATTCTAGGGCGTTTAGCGTCTGAAGATGGATTGTCTTGGGTTCGTCCAAATAATAACCGAATTACGCAAGATATCTTTATTCCAAAAGATGGTCTGCTAGATGCGAAAGAAGAGCAGATTGTTCTGGTCGAAATTTTACATCAGCCAACAAATCGTTCAGGCCCGATCGGAAAAATCGTTGAAGTGGTTGGCGATTACATGGCGGCTGGCATGGAGATAGATGCTGCTATTCACGCGTATGGTCTTCCTAACGAGTGGTCAGAAGAGCTGCTTGCAGAGCTTGCGCTTATCCCTGATGAGGTCACAGAAGCAGATTTAGAGGGGCGTAAAGACCTTAGAGGCATGCAGCTGGTAAC
>JAADDM010000132.1 GCA_013153955.1 Gammaproteobacteria bacterium
CCGTTTAATCTCTTTGGACTATATTGTGGATACGGCGCTGGATGGCGACTGTGCTCAGTTTGCATTGCAAGAGTACCGTTATGATTTAGTACTGCTCGATTTAGGCTTGCCAAAACAACCAGGTCTGGTTGTTTTAGAAAAGTTACGCGCAGGAGAGATGCCTTTAAATACCGATACACCTGTTTTAATTTTAACGGCACGAAATGCATGGCAAGAACGGGTTGAAGGTTTAAAAAAAGGCGCCAATGATTATCTAGGAAAACCGTTTCAGTTTGAAGAGCTACAGGCACGCATTGAAGTTTTATTACGACGTAATTCGGTGAACTCAGGACAATCAGAGGTGATTGAGGCTGGAGGGTGTCAATTAGACTTGGGGGCTAAACAGTTAAGGGTAGGGCGTGAGGCTTATGATTTAACCCTAACTGAATTTAGACTGGTAAAAGTGCTACTTTCACAACCGAACCAACTGTTTTCAAAAGAGCAGTTATTAGCGCGTATCTCGGATCAAGATTATGAGTGCGAAAGTAATATTATTGAGGTGTATATTCGTAAGCTCCGTAAGATGATGGGTAAAACGGCCATTGAAACTTCTCGAGGGCTAGGCTATAAATTTGTGGGATCACAGATTCCAACGGAGGATTCTTAATGCGCTTTTTTGAAAAAGATGAATCGCTTCAAAAGCAAATTTTTAAAGCCTTACTCCTAAGCTTACTGGCCATTCTAAGTGTTTTTTGGTGGTTGTCGCAATCGACCATTCATACCATCACTGAAGACTACTTACTCACTCGGCTCTCGCATGATACTGATACCATTGAGCGCAATTTACACCTAGAAGACGGTCAGTGGGTACTGGCGATGGAGGGCATCGCCTCTATCTATAAAACGGTGCACTCGGGTCACTATTTTGTGATCAAAACACCCAATCAGACGATTCTATCGCCCTCTCTTTCTGGTTACCCTCTGTACTCTCTGCCACAAAACCCAGTGGATATTGAGGCACTTGAAGGGCGTAGAAATGTACACTTTAAAACCTACGAAACTCGTGGTCCAGTGGAAGACTCTGTCTTGGTTCGATATACCGAGCTGCGTAAAAACAACCTACCCATAAAAATCTATGTCGCAGAAGATCACACGCCTATACAGACACTACTGTTTAAGTTTGATGTCCTGTTTGCGCTATTTACTTTGCTGACGCTTATCAGTCTCTATTTCTTAAATAAAGGTCTGATTAAACGTGCTTTTAGGCAGTTAAATCCTTTGGAAGATCAGCTTCGTGAGTTTAAATTAGGTCATAAAGTCTCAATCGAACCTAAGGCATTTCCTCAAGAGGTTAGGGTGCTTATCGAAAGCTTAAATTTGGCACTGGACCAGTCTCTATTACAGTTTGAAAAATCTAGACAGTTGAATGCAAATCTATCACACAGTCTAAAAACACCGCTTAATCTTATTTTTCAGCTACTAGATGCACCAGAGTTGCAGCAAAATCCTGACTTACAAAAAAACCTAAAGCAGCAGAGTGAAAATATGCTCGCGCTGATTGAACGCGAGCTTAAAAAAGATCGTATCGCCTCCTTACAAACCATTGAACCCCTTGCGTTGGATGAGCTATTAGCGGACTTGTTGATGACCTTTAAGCAGCTATACCATGAAAAAAACATACAGTTTACGGTTGATATTATGCCGGGTGCTCAGCTAAGTATGGAGCGTGAAGACGGCTTTGAACTGCTTGGAAACCTAATTGATAATGCCTGTAAATGGTGTGAATCAAGCGTCTCCATTCGCTATGAAAATCAGCAGTTAATCATTGAAGATGATGGCCCTGGTGTTAGCACTGCCCAGCTTGAACTCTTGCAGGAGCGTGGCTACCGTACAGATGAGACAAAGCCGGGTCATGGCATTGGTTTGTCGATTGTGCAGGCGCTCGTGGTCGCCTATCAAGCAGAGATTCACTTTGAAGACTCTACGATGGGTGGCCTTAAAGTCGTGGTTCAGTTGGCAGATTAGCAAGCCGCTTTATTATTCAACAAGCTTTTCGGTGCGGCTCGCCTAGCCTAGCTGGTTAAGGCAAGCTCGTCGTAGCAGGTGTTAACTCAATAACAATAACGTCTATCCTTAAATTGTCTTAATTCAACACGCCTTGTTCCTTCGAGCTTGTCAGACCGACTTTTAAACGGTATTTTCAGCTTCAATTCAGTTTCATTTTGTATGATTTTGCGTAATTACTCAAAATGGACTCTTCACATGTACCACTTGAACCGTTTTTCACAGAGACTTTCTCTGTCACTTATTGTTGCACTGCCTCTCTCTTTTGGATTAGTAGCCTCGCAAGCGATGGCCGCGTCTTCTGAATACATTCAGCTACTCGAACCGATTCAACAGCACCAGCCTGAGCAGATGACTGCACAAGCGATTGAAACGCTACAAGCAGCGAATCAATCACTCTCATCAAGCTGGTTAGCAGGCGATTTAAGCCTTAATATTCACCATGAAAATGATGCCTTAACGGGGGCAGAATCAGCCCAAACTTGGGCATTAGGGGCAGAGTTTCCTGTTTGGTTACCGAGTCAGAAAGCGGCTTTAGAAGGGCTTTCAAATGGCTATCAATCTCAGTTAAGAGCTCAATCGGGGTATCTGTCTTGGTTGGCTTCAAGCACTTTAAGAGGACTTGCTTGGGAGGCGAAAAAGGCGACGATTGAGGTTGATTTGGCGGCTTCCGCATTAGAGCAGAGCCAAGCATTAGCCGAACGAGTACAGCAGAAAGTGAATGTGGGCGAGAGCACGCAGTTAGATCTTCTGTTAGCCCAAAAATCGGTATTACAACAGCAAACTAACTTGGTTCAAAAACAGGGACAGTTACAGCGTCTTCAATCTCAGTTTACCGCATGGACAGGCTATGAAGGTCTGCCTGCAGATATTGATGAGACTGCATTAGCACCGATTTCATTAACTGCCCACCCTCAAATTGTTTGGTTGAGTTCTTTCTTAGAGGTCGCACAGGCGGAGTTGGCTCAGCAAAAACAGCAGAAGCAGGCGGCTCCAACTCTTTATGTGGGGGCGCAAAATGATAGAAGCACTGGTTTTGATAATACCTCTCTGGTCTTTGAAATCTCTATTCCATTAGGAGTGGGTGCGAGCAACAATATGGCTGTGGCTGAAAAGCAGGTGGCCATTACGGAAAAAAGAGCGGCCTTAAAGCAAGCCAAGTTTGAGTTAAAGCGCGCGATTATTGAAGCCACTCAGCAAGTCGCCACTCAGAAAAAACAGGGCGATTTGATTCAACAGCAGAGCGTTTTAGACAATAAGGCCTTAGCTTTGGCCGAAAAATCTTACCAGTATGGCGCGTCTACGCTACAAGACTTGTTGCGTATTCAACAGCAAGCGTTGGCGTCTCAGCTAACGCTTGAGTTAAGCAATGCAACGCTGGGGCAGTCGATTGCACAGTTAAACCAAATGATGGGATATTCTCTAGACAGCACGGCATTGAATCAGGCACAAAAAAGCCTTAATTCGGCTTCAGGAAAAGGACAGTAACAATGTTAAAAACAACGCATTCAAACAAACAACCAGGCCTGGTTACTTCGGCTTTAACTTCAAATATGCAGACTTTCTTTAAGGCATCGGTCTTGAGCAGTGCAGTTATTTTAATGGCTTTTGCTTCAGTAAACACGGTTCAAGCTGAATCGGGTTTACAGCTTAATGCGGAACAGACTGCCGCGTTAGGGTTGCAAACGGCTGTGGCAAAACAGGTTGCACACTATCCAAGTGCTGCTTATCCCGCTTTGGCAATGATTCCTTTGAAAACGATTCGCACGCTCTCTAGTTCGGTCTCCGGCACGCTCTCACAATTAAATGTAGTACACGGCCCCATTACTAAAGGCCAAGTGATTGCTGAAATTGAGAGTGCAGAACTGTTGGCGATGCAGTCTGATCTATTAGCGACACAGTCCTCTTTAAGTGTGGCTCAAACAGAGTTGAAGCGTGCTAAAAAGTTGGCGAAAAGTGGCATCAGTTCAGCCAAGAAATTGCAAATTGCACAGGCTAAAGTTATTGAATTAAGTGCGCTAAAAGCACAGCAATTAGGTGCGTTAAGACTGGCAGGCATGACGGAATCTAGTATTAGAACTCTGAGAAGTCGTCAAACACTTCAGTCATCAACATTACAGATTATCTCTCCCATTAACGGTCAGTTATTTAACCTAGCCGTTACACTGGGTGAGCGAGTGAATGTTAACCAAGTACTATTCTCTATTGGCGAAACAGACCCGATGGTTTTAGTGGTACGCGTCCCGGTTATGGTTGCAAATCAGTTACGTGAAGGGCAAAGCGTTAAGGTGGATGGGCTTGAGGTAGAGGGCATTGTTGAGCACATTGATCCAGAAGTCGATGCGATGACGCAGTCAGTCGATATTCACGTAGAAGTGGAGAATCATGATGGCAAAATTCGTCCAGGCCAGTTGTTTGAACTGTCCTTCTTAATGGAGGAAGCGAGCTCTAAACAGGCTCTTTTTGAAGTGGATTCTAATGCAATCAGTCAGTTTGAGGGAGAGACGGTTGTCTTTGTTAAACAGGGCAATAATATTGAACCATTGGCGATTACAGTCAACAACATCTCTCAAGGTCGCCTTTATTTTTCACCGATAGCCACTGATGGCACGATGAAAAATGAGACCTCTGTTTTTATACAGGGTTCGACTGCGATTAAATTAGCGTTTGAATCACTTGAAAGTGATGTTGAAGACAGCGAATAAAGCTGCGTTAAAGGAAATTACCTATGTTATCTAGATTCTTACAATTTTTCTTAGTCCAGCGTACCTTAGTGGTTTTGATGGTGCTGGCGCTAGCAGCTGGGGGATGGCAAGCATTTCAAAAAATGCCGGTAGATGCCTTCCCGGATGTTTCACCTTCTCAAGTAAAGATTATTTTTAAAGCGCCCGGTATGACACCGGGAGAAGTCGAGCAGCGCGTGATTGCGCCCCTTGAACAAGAGTTACTAGGCCTGCCTAATCAGCAGGTTTTACGCTCGTTAGCCAAGTATGGCCTTGCAGATATTACCCTTGATTTTAAAGAGGGAACCGATATCTATTGGGCGCGTCAGCTAGTGGCTGAGCGGTTAGGTGGAATGGATCTGCCCGTGGGCGTAACAGGCGGTATGGCTCCGCTTTCAACCCCGTTAAGTGATGTCTTTATGTTTACCATTAATGGCGACACGCTTGATAATATGCAAAAGCGTGACTTATTAGATTGGGTTATTCGTCCAGCACTGCGTTCGGTTGCAGGGGTGGCGGATGTCAATATGCTAGGGGGGCTGTCAAAGATATTTGTGATTAAGCCTGACTACCAAAAATTGATGGGCTTTCAGATTTCACTCGATCAGATTATTCAGGCCATTGAAGAGAATAATCAGAATGACGGGGCGGGTCGCCTTAATCAAGGAGAAGAGGTTTTACTGGTTCGTACTCAAGGCAATTTAACAAATGTGTCTGATATTGAGAATGTGGTGGTGGCTTATCAAAACGAGGTGGCGATTACGGTCAAAATGCTCGCGAAGGTCGAAATTGATTCGCTTTACCGAAATGGCGCGGTCACACAAAATGGAGAGTCAGAAGCCGTACAAGGATTGGTCATGGCACTTAAGGGTGTGAATGCGCGTGATGTCATTACAGGGATTGAAGCACGTTTAAAAGATTTAGAACCGGCTTTTCCAGAAGGGATTGAAGTGAGCGTATTTTATAACCGAAGTGATTTGGTTAATACTGCGATTCATGGTGTCTCTAAAGCCTTGCTAGAGGCAGTTATTCTAGTCTTGGTTGTCTTGCTGGTGTTCTTAGGAAATGTGCGTGCGGCAGTGACTGTGGCACTGATTTTACCGTTAGCAGCCTTAATGACTTTTATCTTAATGCGCTGGTTTGGTCTATCAGCCAATATCATGTCATTAGGCGGGCTCGCGATTGCCGTGGGTATGTTGGTTGATGCTGCCGTGGTGGTGGTAGAAAATATCGTCTCTCATCAAGAGGAAGATGCGAAAAAAGCACAGGGCAGATTGCCTAAAATGCACATTATTTTCCGTGCCTTAAAAGAAGTCTCTGTACCGGTGATTTCTGGTATTTTGATTATCATGACCGTCTTCTTACCGTTATTAACCCTAGAGGGGCTTGAGGGTAAGCTGTTTGTACCGGTTGCGTTAACGATTATTTTTGCGTTAGGGAGTGCGTTAATTCTTTCATTAACCATTATTCCAACGTTGTCTTCCTTCATTTTGGGCAAGCCATCACATAAAGAACCCTGGTTAATTCGCAAATTAATTGCGGTCTATCGCCCGGCATTAAGCTGGAGCTTGGCACACGATAAAATCATTGTGGGCGGTGCAGTGCTTTCGCTCTTTTTTGCTGGATTTGTGTATACACAAGTCGGTAAAACCTTTATTCCTCAAATGGATGAAGGCTTTGTTGTCATGCAGATTGAAAAGAGTCCGTCGATTAGTTTAGCGGCCTCTAATGCGATGGACTTACGTATTCAAGCAGCGATTATGAAGCAAGTTCCCGAGGTGAATCGTATTGTGGCGCGCGTTGGCTCTGATGAGATTGGGATGGATCCAATGAGCTTGAATGACACCGATGCCTTTTTAATTCTAAAGGACAAGTCTGAATGGCGTATGGAGACCAAGGATGAGTTGATTGAAGCCATTCGTGAAGTTCTCATTACCCAGTTCCCTGGGATTAATTATGCCTTTACGCAGCCGATTCAGATGCGTGTTGATGAGATGTTGACCGGGGCAAGAGGTGATTTAGCCATCAAAATATTCGGTGATCACCCAACGGAGATTAACGAAGTCGCTAAAAAGATGGTTGCGATGGTCTCTTCTATTGAGGGGGCGGAAGATGTCTTTACCCCGACCAACGAAGGGTTACGTTACCTACAGCTAACGGTTAACCAGCAGATGGCGAGTCGTTTAGGCTTAACCGTCAACCAAGTTGAAAAGATATTACGTGCACAAATTAACGGCCTAGAAGTCGGAATCCTATATGAAGGCATTCGTCGCATTCCGATTATGGTGCGTGCGCCAGAGTCTTATAAAGCGTCTACCTTCGAGATGTTACAACAGCCGATTACGGTTGAAACGAATGATGGTATTCAATCTATTCTGCTGAATCAGCTGGTGAATGCAGAAGAGGTAGATGGCCCTGTCTCAATTAACAGAGAGCAGAGTAAGCGTTTCTCAGTGGTGGTGGCTAACGTTTCTGGACGTGATTTGGTTGGCTTTGTAGAAGAGGCGAAACAGAAAGCAGCCGAGTTGGATATTCCGGCAGGTTACTACTTTGAGTGGGGCGGGCAGTTTGAAAATCAACAGCGCGCGGCAGAGAAGTTAGCGGTTGTTGTGCCGGTGGCACTGGTGCTTATTTTCTTGATTCTATTCAGTACCTTTAAATCGATTTCGCAATCGGTGATGGTCTTGGTCAATGTGCCTTTGGCGATGGTTGGCGGGATTATTGCATTGTGGATAACCGGTGAATATCTATCGGTACCTGCTTCTGTTGGCTTTATTGCCCTGTTAGGTATTGCGGTGCTAAACGGGGTGGTGATGGTGACCTACTTTAACCAGTTAATGGCCAAAGGACTGGATATGGGGCAGGTTGTAGTAGAGGGTGCGGTTCGACGTTTGCGTCCTGTCTTAATGACTGCAACCATTGCCGGCTTAGGGCTTGTTCCGCTGGTATTTGCAACAGGACCCGGTTCAGAGATTCAGCGTCCATTGGCCATCGTGGTGATTGGGGGGCTGATTAGCTCAACCTTGTTAACCCTGCTGATTCTGCCAATTATTTTTAAACGATTTGGCCGAGTAAAGCCAACGTCATTAGAGGGCGTAAAATAATGAACTTATCAAATAACTGTATTTTAAGGCTTATTTTTAACAGTAACCTGTATGACGAAGTGACCGATGCATTATTAGGCTTTCCTGAACGAGAGCTGTCTTTTCTGAGTGTTGAGGTGCAGTCGCACTCGTCAGCCACGGCGCATAACGCTCAAAGTATTACAGAGCAGGTGTCAGGCTTTAAGGTGATGCGAATGATTGAAGTCACCACGGATGCCGAGGAGGCGAAGCGCCTTAATCAACACTTAATGGAGCAGCTTCCTCAAGCGTCTATTCAGGCGCAGCTTCTGCCATTACTCACGCTTTGTTAATCGTTAAATCACTCAGTTAAAAAAGATGTAAACAAAACAACCAGGCCTGCTAATTAAGCAGGCCTGGTTGTTTTCGTTTAAAGATAATAAATTTTATGTGGTTCGAAGAAGGGTCTAGGAAAGGCCTAAGAAGACTTCAGTGAAGTTCTATGGACGTACTATTTAGGCAAAACCCACTCTGGGCGGGGAAAGTGGCAGGTATAGCCGTGAGGGTTTCTCAGTAGGTAGTCTTGGTGTACCGGTTCGGCTTCCCAGAAGGCTGTAGCGTCACTGATGATCGTTGCAATGGTGCCGGGCCAAATACCTGAAGCATTCATTTCATCAATCAGTGTTTGGGCTATCTGCTTTTGACTCTCTGAAGTGGTAAAAATCTCTGAGCGATAGGAGCTGCCCAAATCATTCCCCTGTCTATCTTGGGTGGTCGGATCGTGGATTTGAAAAAAGTATTCGAGCAGTGCGCGATAACGCGTTTGCGCATTATCAAAGGTGATTTCAACCGCCTCAGCATGACTGCCGTGGTTTTGATAGGTTGCATGATCAACGTCACCACCGGTATAGCCGACGCGCGTAGCGAGGACTCCCGGCTGTTTTCTAATTAAGTGCTGCATGCCCCAAAAGCATCCGCCTGCAAAAATGGCTATTTCAGAGGTATTTGGTTGGCTCATAAAGGCTCCGTTGGTTGTTTTAATGAGGGATATGGATGATGCTGGTTATGGATAGTTTTATGGGTCTAAGCTAATGCCCAAGGGGCGAGTGTCCATGCTTTTAACGCTTCAACTGACTCTACACGGTGCGCCCATTGATTCGTTCGATACTGCCAATCTCTATTTTGACAGTAGGCTTGCTGATATTCACTGGGAATAACGTCATCATTTAGACCGATGAGAATATCGGCTCTCTGAGCTTTATCTAAGGCGATAAACTGTGCAAGCATGCTATCGGTAAATTCAATCTCTGTGTTATCTCGATAGTTTATTGCCGGCTGCTGTATATATTTATGCAGTACGCTCACAGGCTCAAAACAGGGATTGATGGCGAGTGTGGGAATGTCGAAGCACTGGCTTAGCAGTAAGGCATAGTAGCCGCCGAGAGAGGTACCAATGATGTGGGTAATGTCATGCGTGTTAATCAGGGTTTTAAGCTGATGCATACTCTGCGTAAAGTGCTCAGGTGAATAGTCGGGGGATATCAG
>JAADDM010000226.1 GCA_013153955.1 Gammaproteobacteria bacterium
TAGGAGAGGCGGTAAGTGAGGATGCACACCACCTAACGGAAGCCCCTGCTTGGTTTGATGCGGATCAGTTTGTTGAGGGGGCGAAAGGCCATTTTATCAGCTTACAAAAAGCATGGGACAGTGCCGATCTATCTGAAGTAGAGTCTTACTGTTCGCCTGAGTTATTCGCTGAAATTAAGGCGGAAATGAAAGATATGAAAGCGGGCGATAACGAAACCGTTGTGGATACCTTAAATGCCGAACTGGTCGATATGGCGATTGATGGTGAGTACTTTATTGCCAGCATTCGTTTTTCGGGCTTTATTCAGGAAGATTCAGCAGAAGGTGCGCACGCTTTTAATGAGGTTTGGCACATTCGTCGTCTAGCAAATGATGAAGGTACTTGGCAAGTGTCGGGTATTCAGCAAGGCCATTAAATAACAGATTAAGCGCGTTCAGTATTTTATGATAAGGAGTGTGGTATGCAGAGAGAACAGATGAACATAAGCCCCAAGTTTACTCAGGAAATAGTCCCTTATGTTACGAGCATAATGCAGGCAAAGGGACGGAGTGTACTGGCATTAACACTGCTTTCTGCAGTGAGTTTGGGAGGGATCTCAGGCTGCTCTAAAGACCCTGTTAAGCTGGTTTCAGCTCAAATTGTCGATAATGTCGATAATGGGTCAGGTAATTTTGACCGAATGTTGCAAATTTGCTTCTCAAAACCGATTTCCTCAGAGTACTATCATAAAGTCGTTCTGGTCACTAAAGAGAATGTTAAGATCGCAGGGGGAAGCTTACTGAGACCGCTGTTCTCTGATCCTGACAATAAGTGTCAGCTGCGAAACGTCTACTCTTATATCAATAAGAGTTCTCCCCTTGATGCGCGACAGTTAATTAAAGATTATGTTGTACCCGGCAACGTGAGTCAGCTGTTAATCCAAGTTTATAATGAGAAGCCTGAAGGCAAAGAACGCCCAATAGCTGAGAAGTTATTTAAGAACTTATAGGGGCTTGATGACTTAAATGATATGCGTAAAACGGTTTTATTAATTCACAATAACTCGGCCTGGTAAGCGTTTCGCTACCGGGCCTTTTTTATGTAAAGAGAGACTATGTTACAGTCCAATTTGAATACACCGAGTCAGCCAAACCATGTTGTTTTGGACCAAGATAATCCTGCTGATTTATCCAGCCTTAATTATGCTTTTGGCGTGCCCGAGTGTCAGGCCCTTTATAAAATTTTGCCTGAAGATTTTGTGGTGGAGGAACAAATCGCCTTTGCCCTAAGTGGCGCTGGGGAGCACCTTTGGTGTTGGGTTGAAAAACGGGGTGAGAATACCGATTGGGTGCTGCAACAACTGGCGAAGTGGGCGGGCGTTTCTCCCAGTAAAATTGGGGTGGCAGGTCAAAAAGATCGTCATGCTGTGACGCGACAGTGGTTTAGTATTCAGCTTCCGGGTCTGATAAATCCCGACATGGCTGAGTTCAAGGTGCCTAATGTGACGATATTAAAGGTGATTCGTCATCAGCGTAAGTTGCAGACAGGCGGTTTGTCGGGTAATCGCTTTACCGTTACGCTTAGAAATATAACCCCTGACTCTGATGAATTGAATGAGGTTGAGGGTTTGCAGAATCGATTAAAAAAGATTCAGGCTGAAGGCGTTCCAAACTATTTTGGTGAACAGCGTTTTGGGATTCATGGTCGCAATATTAAACAGGGTCAAAAGCTTTTAGCTGGCGAACTGCCCAAGGTGAAACGTAATCAGAAAAGTATGTACCTTTCAGCCATCCGTTCATGGATGTTTAATATGCTCCTGAATGAGCGCATTAAACAAGGCTGTTGGAACCGATTTATACCGGGTGATGTTTTACAGCTAGAAGGCTCAAATAAATGGTTTGTAGATGATCAGTCAGATGGATTATCTGAACGCGTAATGGCTCAAGATATTCATCCCACAGGAGCGCTTTATGGTAAAGGAGCTCTGCCAACAACAAGGGTTGCTCATGCGTTAGAAGAGACTGTCTCGGAAGGCTTTAGCTCTTGGATAGCAGGCTTGGTGGCGTATGGTGTTGACCAAGATCGCAGAGCCCTTAGACTGTTGCCAAAGGATCTTGAGTGGGAATGGGTCATGGATTCAAGCGAGTATACAGCGGCGCTAGAAGAGGCTTTTGCTAAGTTAGGGATCGCTGACTGGGCAGAAAAACCGGTTTTAAAGCTCTCTTTCAGTCTGCGCTCAGGCAGTTACGCCACAATGCTAATGCGTGAGTTGATTAAGGGAGTGGACTATCAAGCGGTTTTAAAGCAGAAGTCGGTTTTATAAGCGTCTTTAAAGCGGTTTTTTTATGGCGAAATAACCTCTTTAGTCAGAGCCTTTGAGAAGTTTGATTAGAAGTCTGACCACTCATCTCCATCATCTCTTGCTGGTTGTGTTGGTGTTTGTAATGTGGGTGTCGAGGCTTCCTGAGCGGGTTCCGAACTTCTTTTCGGAGCGTCTTTAGGGGGCGCTTTGGGTGATGATTTAGGGCTTGTATGAGAAGCCATCGCTTCTAAGGCAGTGTGCTGAGCCATCATACCCGCCCCATTTTCCATCTCTCTCTCAAGTTGGTTGATTAGTTTGATGACGATCTCACTGGCCTCAGCAAGTTTGGCCATTTCTTGATTGGCTGTTTCAACATCGCCAAGATCTTTTAACGCTAAAATTTTACCGATAAAGCTATGTAGTTCAGTGTGTGCTTGCTCAAGCTTTGTAAAGGTTGGAATGCCTTTATAATCTTGGCCGTGCCCATAGATCCATTGACCCAGTGCGCAAGCTGACCCGTCAGCTGCAGATGTGCGGTTAAAGTCGATATCAACATCATTGATATATGCACGAACTTTAACGCGCCACTGTCGGTGCGCTCTACGAGCGCCGGCAAAGTCAAAATTACCCGTTTGCAGGGCGGTGGTAATGCCAATAGCCGCTTCATTAATTTTAAACTGAGAAACATTGTCATTCATCTGTTTAGACATCTCTCCCAGCTCTTCGGCTGTGGCAGCAGTTTCTTCAACCAGTGCAGCATTTTGTTGTACTGCATTGTCGATGGTGGTGATTGATTTGTTCACTAAATCGACACCTTGACTCTGTTCGTTGCTGGAGAGGGCGATCTCTTCGATGATCTTGTTAACGTTAGAAATGGATTCGACGATTTCATTTAATACCTCCCCCGAGCCTTTGACGTGTTCAGACCCTTCAGAGACTTTTTTAACGGTATCTTCGATTAAAATTCGAATGTCCTTGGCCGCTTCGGATGACTTACCTGCTAGGTTACGTACCTCGCCTGCCACCACTGCAAAACCACGACCATGCTCACCTGCTCGTGCAGCTTCCACGGCTGCATTGAGCGCCAGTAGGTTGGTTTGAAAGGCGATGCTATCAATCAGTGCGATAATGTCATTTATTTTTTGGCTAGAGTCATGGATCTGCTCCATTGACTCAATCGCTCTGTGCATAACATTCACGCCGGATTTGGCCTGAGAAGCCGTTGTTTGAGTGACCTGAGAAGCCTCCTGTGCATTGTCTGCATTTTGCTTAACAGCAGCGGTCATCTGTTCCATGCTTGAAGCGGTTTGCTCAAGTGATGCTGCTTGGTTCTGGGTGCGATCGTTGAGGTCAACGCTGCCTTGATAAATTTGTTGCGCACCTCCGCTTACAGCATTGGTTGCCACTTTGGTTTGAGACATCATTGAAGCCATATTATCTAAGGCAACGTTAAAACTGTCTTGGAGCACGGCAAATCTTCCTAAAAGCTTACCCTCTATGTGTTGTGTTAAATCGCCCTCGGACAGACTGACAGCGACTTTTACAGCAGCATTTATGGGGCTCTCTACTGCTTCGAGTAAGTTATTAATAGATTGGCTGAGTTCAAGTGCAACCCCATTCACTTTACTGAGGTCAATTCGTTGCGATAGCAGCCCTTGTTGTGCCGCTTTAACCGTCTGACTGACCTCTTCTAAGAGTTGCACTTCTGGGGTTTTATCTCGCCACTCAGCCACCGTTGCGGTGCGTTGTCCTGAGCGGTTATAGACAGGAATTGCATAAATTTCTAAATGGGTGCTGTCTAGTTGAATATTTCCAGTATAAGGCTCTGTAATTTTGTTGAGAAGGCCGCGCTGATGTGCAGGGTTGGCATGAAATATATCAATATTCTGACCAAGTAATTCATCAACTTTGAAATGCGGTAAAAACTTTTGAAGCATCGGTTCTTGATGTTTTAAGAAATCAATCATTTCATTATTCATGTAGGTGATGGTTAAGTTGGCATCAGCAATCATGATGTTACTCGATATTTGATCCATCGCAGTTTGTAGCTGTTGCGCTTTATCTAACTGATAGGCAACGTCTTCTTCTTTCTCTCGAGCCGCAAGGTACACAGAACGAATTGCTGTTTGAGCCTCTCCTGCGTTGGTTTCAGGGTCAAACCACTCAAGCTTCAAACGCTCGCCCGATGCGATGCGAGTTAAAGAGTTTTGGTTGTATCTATTTTGCTTCTGTAGATATTTACCCAATAAAAAAGGCGGGATTAAGCCAAATCCCGCAACCATAACCTGTTCCAATAAATTATGCTGTGCTTGAATTGAATAAATGATGTAAGGAATGAGGTATAAAACGGCAGTGGCCAGCATGAGCTGGTATTGAGGCGAAAATCGAGAGAAGATATTTAAATCGCGCCAGTTAATACCCTTATAGACACGCCCATCTTTTATTTTCGATTTACCAGCAAGTATCTCTTTGTAAGCATGTTCGGCATTTGATACTTCAGATTTTATTGCTGGCGCACGAATGGACATGAACCCTGAAATTTTACCATCGGTATAGATAGGAGTGACATTGGCTCTAACCCAATAAAAGCTTCCATCTGCTCGGCGGTTTTTAACAATCTGACTCCAAGTATTGCCTTTTTTTAAAGAGCGCCACAAATCAGCAAACACCGCTTCCGGCACATCTGGGTGGCGAATGAGGTTGTGCGGTTGACCAATAATCTGGCAACGGGAGTAGCCACTTGCCACTTCAAAGGCATCATTACAGTCGGTAATGACCCCTTTTGTATCTGTTTTGGATACGAGGGTCGAACCTGTTGGGATGGCATATTCTATGTGTGTGATTGGCTGATTGTTACGCATTATTCAGGGCTCCAGTTTTGGCGGTCATTCCATTCTAGTGTAATTTTGGGCATTGGACTAGGTCTCGATTCTAATTTTTTAAGGCAATTTGCCTGTTGGATCGGCTTCAAAAAACAAGCAAATTACAGTCCAATTTAGATAATGTACGGTTCCGGTCATAAATACGCATTTACCTAGGTTATTTTAGGTAAGTTGTTGGAGGCCGATTCGCGAGTATGGTAAGGTCGTAGAGGAAAGGTGTCATGAACGGGGTTTGTCCGTTTTTGGATGGGCATCAGCCTGAAATTTAGGCCGAGTTATGAGGGTATGTGGTGAAAAAATTGGCTGAATCAGTGATTAAGAGTTTGGTAAGAAGTCCTTTAACGATTCTTGTCTGGCTGTTTATATTGGGGCTAGGCGTGATGAGTTATCTTTTTACAGAGCACTTAATCTTTGAGCAAAAAGAGCGCGTAAAGATTGATACGGAAGTCTCTGCAAAGGGACTGGTTAAGGTAGTTAATCACTATCTTAGCTATCACCGGCTGATGCTTGAATCACTCGCAGAACACCATCGAGATAGACTGTTTACCTTGGCTTCAAAAGGGGGGTATCCGTTTGATCTTGAGGCGATCTCTTCAGAGATTGATCAGCTTTTTCCTGATGCGGTACAGTTTGCGATCATTAATCACCAAGGTGAATCGGTCATTGGCTCAAGTGGGTTGCATATCGGCAAGAGCTGCCAGTTAGATATTGAACATCATGTGGTTAAGAATAATATTTTGCCAGCGCAGATTAAGGTGCATCAGCAAAAAGATGGAAAGGTGCATTATGACATGGTGCATGTACTGCATATGGGGCACGATCGAGCCGCCATTTTTATCAGTTTTAGTTTAACTCCCTTTAGGCACCTGATGGAGGGTTTCTCAAACTCAGAAATTGAATTCTCCTTGGTGAACCGGGACAGCGTTTTTCACTGGCTTGTGCCTATCAAAAGAGATGTTAAGCCACTTCTACAGACGGAGGAGTTGGTTGAGGGAGATCTTCTACTTGAGCTTGATCTTTTGGGGTCAGGGCTCAGAGTGATTGGTTCAGTTAAACCGGGTGTCTTTGCTGATTATGCTTTAAAAGTCAGGCTGATTGTGGCAACTATTTTTATCATCTTAGTCATTCTGCTCTCACTGTTGCTTCGTTATTTAAATAAAGCTGAGCGTGCACGTAAGATGATTGAGGAAAACTCAGTGCAAGATGCTCTGTTTAATGCTGGGCCGACGGTATTGTTTAAAACCAGTCTTTATCCGGTCAGAAGGATTCAGTATGTATCGCCTAATATTTCTCAGTTAATTGGTCGATCAAGCCAGCAGGTTTTGGCTTTGATTGATTATGACAAAATTGTTTTTGAAGGCGATTTAAGTTTAGTCGAAGTCTCTCTGGAAACGGCGCTTGAGAAGAGACTTGCTGAAACCACGTTAGAATATCGTCTGAACCATGTTGAGACAGGAGCGTACTGGGTCTCTGATGTGACGCATATACTGTACGATGACTCGGGTGAGGCCGTGGGCTTGCAAAGTTATGTTACCTCTATCAATGCGCAAAAGAGCGTTGAACAGGGGGCTTTGGCACTTATAGATGATGCGCCCGATGCGATGGCTGTGACAGATAAAGAGGGGGCGATTATTCGGATTAATAATGCCTTTGAAGCATTATTTGAGTATCGTCGAGAGGAGCTGGTAGGGCATTCAATAGAAATTTGTATTGATGAGAGCAGCCGGGAATTATTTCAAACCTTTAATGCGGTTGTCATGATGGAAAATGCACATAGCAAGATTGTACTTGGACAGGATGCACCCGTGTTAGCCATTACAAAATCTGCTAAGACATTACAGGTTGAGGTCAGTCTAAGCGGTATTCATGCTGTGACGGGCGAGCTGAGTATGGTGCATACTATTAGAGATGTCTCCATGCAGTTACGCATTAAAGAGCAAATGTTGATTGCGCAGGAGAATGCTGAAAAATTGGCCAAAGCCCGAAGCCGTTTTGTCGCGACCATGAGTCATGAAATAAGAACACCTCTTAATGGCATTTTAGGGATGTCTCACCTATTGGCTGCAACCTCGTTAACAAAGACCCAGCAAGGTTATTTGGATGCTATAGAGTACAGTGGACAGGCATTGTTAACCATCATTAATGGCATTTTAGATTTCGCCAAGCTTGATGAAGGCGCTGTTAGCCTAAAATTATCCCCTTTTGATCTGGCGCAAACGATTCAAGACAGTTTAAAAATGCTCAGCACTCAAGCCGATGACCGTTGTGTACGCTTACACTACGATGGGCCTGAAACGGGTTGTCTGGTGATGGGGGATGCGGGCAAAGTACAACAGATCTTAATCAACCTAGTGGGGAATGCCATTAAGTTTTCACACGGTACTCGAGTCGAAGTGATTCTAAAAGCACTGGGACAAGCTACCGACGAAGCGGGTCGAGCATCGTATGTGATTGAAGTAGAAGATTTTGGCGTGGGGATTGATCCAAAATCTATAGAAACGCTTTTCGACTCTTTTACACAAGCGGATGAATCCTCTACGCGGTCGCATGGTGGAACAGGCTTAGGTTTGGCGATCACCAAGCAGTTAGTGGCCTTAATGGAAGGAGAGGTTACTGTCACCTCTGCCCGCGGAAAAGGCAGCGTATTTCGAGTGGAACTGCCCTTCAAGCGAGTTAATAACCTGCCTGAGGCCTTGCCGTTTCCGCAGTCCTCACAGCCTCAATTAATGGCTCTGGAAGAGGTGAGACCGCTCAAGCATCAAGTGGTATTGCTGGTTGAAGACAATGAAATCAATCAGAAGGTGATCGTTGCCTTTTTAGAGCGACTGGGCGCACAAGTGGATGTTGCTGTGAATGGCGTAGAAGGACTCTCTTTTTGGCATACCAATATGAGTAAATATAGCTTAGTGTTAATGGATTGCGAAATGCCAGTGATGGATGGATATGAGGCCACCGTCATTATTAGACGGGAAGAGCAGGTCATTGGACTGGCGCAAGATAAGACCCCTATTATTGCGCTAACTGCGAATGCCATGCATGAAGATAAACAGCGTTGTTATGATGTCGGCATGAGTGATTTTATTTCGAAACCCATCATTGTGGATGAATTTAATCGCGTGGTGCTCTATTGGGCAAATCAACAAAAGGCGCCATCAAGTGTCGATTAAGCCCTCTCTTCTGACCCCCTCAAAGGACAACATCAGCTTAGTGATTCTTGCAGGGGGGCAAGGTCGCAGAGTAGGCTACCAGCAAAAAGCCCTCATTGAGTATCAAGGAAAAGCCGTTTTAAGTTCTATTATAGACGCCGTTAACGATCAGGCGAGCAGGCTTTATATCAATATAAACGCACCTGAATCAGACTATTCAGACTACCCCTATCCGTTATTTTCAGATCTCCATCTAGGATTTTTGGGCCCTCTCTCAGGGATGCAGAGCGCTTGGTCAACGGTATCGACAGACTGGGTTGTTTTTATACCGTGTGATAACCCTTGGGTTTCAAGCGAGTTGGTTTCATACTTGATTTCAGCCTATCAGCAACAGCCAGCCCCTTTGGTAGTGGCTTTTGATGGGGAGCGTATTCAGCCGCTGTACTTGTTGATGCACCGCTCGCAAGCGCCAAAGTTACTGAATGCCATAGAGCAGTCGCACCTGAGTGTTCATCGGTGGATTAAATCACAAGTATACACCTGTGCTGATTGCAGTGTATTAGGTAAGCAGGTATTTAAAAACTTAAATACACTGGTGCAGTTTACTTAGCTTTACCAGCCTATTCGTACACGAAGTTTGGGGTCAGAGCAAAAACTATGCGTTTCTGGATCTAATCAGATGACGTCAGTCTGGCGGTATTATGGATGATCTCGTCATGATCACGATGAGACATGTCATTAGCCGTGCTGTTGTTTTGGAGAGTGTTTTACCTGCCTTGTAGAAGGCTGCAGCAGGCATTAGAGACTTGTAGATTTGATTATTTGTACAGCTCTGAAGGGTCGATTAACGGGTTACTGGTGATTTCAATATCCGTGCCTTTAACCGCAGAGTAAAAGCAGCTGCGTCTGCCAGAGTGGCAAGCTGGG
>JAADDM010000156.1 GCA_013153955.1 Gammaproteobacteria bacterium
CATGACCCTTTTGTTGATTTAGTACCGCCACAGGGGATTAAATTAACCCCTAAACACTATGCTTACCTAAAAATTTCAGAAGGGTGTAACCACCGTTGTACTTTCTGTATTATTCCCTCCATGCGAGGCGACTTAGTAAGCCGTCCTGTATCAGAGGTTCTGAATGAAGCTAAGCGGTTAAAAGAGGCTGGCGTGAAAGAGTTATTAGTCGTCTCTCAAGATACTGCTGCTTATGGTGTGGATGTTAAGTATAAAACCGAATTTGCAGAAGGTCGTCCGACCAAAACGTCGATGACAGGTTTATCTGAGGCGCTTGGCGAGCTAGGGGGCGTAGATAATTTTTGGATCAGATTGCACTATGTTTACCCTTACCCAAATGTAGAAGAGGTTATTCCTCTGATGGTTGAAGGCAAAATTTTGCCTTATTTAGATATGCCGCTACAGCATGCCAATGCACGTGTTTTAAAAGCGATGAAGCGCCCAGGAAATGTAGAGAAAACCCTTGAACGCATTAAAAAATGGCGAGCAGCCGTTCCAAATTTGACCATTCGTTCTACCTTTATTGTCGGGTTTCCCGGTGAGACGGAAGAGGAGTTTCAAGAACTATTAGACTTTCTTGAAGCCGCTCAGCTTGATAGAGTCGGTTGTTTCCAATACTCTCCAGTTACGGGGGCGGTGGCCAACGACATTGCTGAAGCGATTCCTGATGAAATCAAACAGGCGCGTTATGATCGATTTATGGCTGCTCAGCAGGTGATTAGTACAGCTAAAATGCAGGCAAAAATTGGACTTACGATGCAGGTGTTAGTGGATAAAGTGGACCATGAAGGCGCTGTTGCACGTTCACCTGCTGATGCCCCTGAAATTGATGGACTGGTTTTTATTGAGGGCGGAACAGGGTTAATTCCGGGTCAATTTGTGAATGTTGAAATTATTGATGCCAATGAGTACGATTTATGGGCCAAACCTGTTGAGTCAGCCAAGCCAAAAGCAGCATCTTGTATTGAACTTGCTTAAGCGAAAGAGAGGAGTAAAGATGACAGACTATTTAAAAGGGTATATTAAAGGACTGGCAGTGGGTATTTTGTGCGCCAGTTTTTCAGTTTCAGTTTCAGCTCAGGCATTTTCTTTACCAGAACTTGATGATCAGTGGGGTGAACAGTTAACGCAGCCCGTTGCGTCTGAGTGGGTTATTTTATCAACCGGAAAGTCGGGAGGTGGATTGGTTAAAGAGGTGCTAACAGCATTAGAGATTAAGGATCTATCGGCACTGAATATTCGATATGTGTCTGATATATCGGGTATGCCAAGCTTTATCACTAACTGGATTGCGCTCCCTAAGATGCAAACATTGCCGTTTAAGATTTATTTGGATAAAACAGGAGATGCCACTCGTGAATGGCCGCGTAAAGAGGGATTTGTTTCTGTTTTTAATATCGCTGATTCAGAGGTGGGTGAAACGCTTTATTTTGACGATGAAACAGCCCTAAAGCAGTTTATTCTTAAGGTTAAAGCCTCCGTTAAATAGGGCGTGAGTTTGTTTAGTTGTATCAGTAAGCGGTTGATTTAGCTTTAAATCAACCGCTTTTTTTTTACCTAACTTATGATCGAGTTTTTTTGTCTTTCCGAATCGATTATGAGCACATCTCTCTGGAGATGTTTTCCGTTAATACTCTTTCTTAATGCGCTAAGTAAATCATGTTGTCTTTGGCTTTAGGTAGCTGGCTTATATTTTGCTTTTATCGATCAGTCTACGTGGAATATTGTTTTTATTTAGTTGGCTTACACGGAAAAAATAGGGACGCTATGCGGTCTCAATTATTTTTGAAGGCGGAGCTGGCCACTGAAACATCTAAGTAGTCATCAATTAACTTTTTTAAAGCGTGAATGGGGTTCCCTGTATGACAACGAATATTAATACTGTTTTAACCAATATGACCATTCGGTCAAAGCTTCTTATTTTAGTGTTCATTCCTTTGATATTAGCACTCTATTTTGGTAGCGCCGCGACGTTAAGTGCGTATAGCACTCAGAAAGAGATGGATCGTCTGAGCAGTTTGATTGCATTAGGTGCTGATATGACAGCTCTGGTGCATGAGTCACAAAAAGAACGTGGCATGACGGCGGGTTATATTGGTTCAAACGGAGCTAAATTCAAGGATAAACTGCCTAAACAGTATGCGCTGTTTGATGATAGGCGAGGGGAGCTGTTAGCGAAAATAAATGCCTTTGATCGTGGTTTATTTGGCAAGGAGCTCGAGCAAAAAATAGAGAGTGCATTGCAGCATTTGGCGAAGACGGATGAAATTAGACAATCTGTTATAGAGCTAAAAATTCCGCTTGGAGAGGCTTTGGCACACTATACAACGCTCAATGCACAGATGATTGCTAACTTAGAATATTTATCTCATATTAGTACCGAGGCTGAAGTTACTGGAAAACTGATTGCATTGACAAATTTTTTGCAGTCTAAAGAGCGTGCTGGAATTGAGCGAGCAGTATTAACCAATACGTTTGCCCGTGATAAGTTTTCACCCGACTTTTACAAAAAATTTGTCAGTTTAGTCTCAGCACAAGATAGTTTTATGTATGTGTTTAGAGCCAATGCTTCAGAAGATAATGCACTTTTTTATAATGAAGCGATGAAACACCCTTCTATTTCTGATGTGGCATCAATGAGAGAGGTGGCGCATAAAAAATCTTTTACTGGTGGGTTTGGTATTGATGCAGGTCATTGGTTTGAGACCATGACTCAGAAGATTAACCAGTTAAAAGCCATTGAAAATACGCTCACACAGGATCTGCTAAAACGTGCTGACGAGATCGCGGCAAATAAATACTTTACCTTTATGCTGGATGCAATTTCGATGGTTGTTGGACTGAGTTTAGTCTTACTCTTATCCTCAACGATTCTAAGAAATATTCATAAGTCCGTGAGTGCGATCAAAAAGACCATGCATGATATTGAATCAACAGGAGATTTGTCCCTTCAGAGCCCAGTGTACGGGAGTGATGAATTTGCTGAAATTTCAAGCGCATACAATCGGTTTACGGGAAATTTAAGAGTGCTTATTGACAGTTCAAACGAGGTGCTGATGTGTATTTCGAATGGGGATTTTTCAGCGCGAATGACCCAGAGTGCCGAAGGCGATTTAGAGCGCTTAAAGCAAGGAGTAAATGGCTCTGCCGAGAGTGTTGATTTTATGATTAAAGAACTTTCTAAAGTGATGGACTCTTTATCCCAAGGGCGGTTTGATGTGCAGATGGATAAAAATGTCCCTGAGAGCTTTAGGAATAAGGTTGATTCGGCGCTATCCGTGATTGGAGGGGCTATTGCTGAAATTAATGGGGTCATGGCATCGATGTCTCAAGGAGACTTCTCTTCTCGTTTAACAGTCGAAGTCCCTGGGGACCTTGACTTGATGAAAATCTCTGTAAATCATGCGCTAATCCACCTTGAAGCAGGCGTCTCGGAGGTGAATAGTGTGATGAATGCTCAGGCCAGTGGAGATTTAACATTACGGATAAACGGCGACTATGCCGGTGCATTGGATGCATTGAAGCAAGCTGCTAACAACAGTGTAGAGCAAACTCATAAGGCCATCTCACAAGTAAAGCAAACGGCGACTACGGTTCATACAAGCTCGTCTGAAATTGCAGAGGGCAGTAACAGACTCTCGTCTCGTGTTCATCAGCAGGCGGCTGCGCTGGAGCAAACAGCTTCTGCTATGGAGCAGATTACGGCGACCATTGAGCAGTCAACCACATTAGCGGAGCAAGCATCTATTTTGTCGATGGATGCGAGAAAATCTTCTAAGATGGGCGCTGATGTCATGGCTGAAACCGTCGTAGCAATGGATAGAATTAATGAGGTATCGGTAAGTATTAACGATATTATCTCTTTAATTGATACCATCGCGTTTCAGACAAACTTACTGGCTCTGAATGCTGCTGTAGAGGCGGCACGTGCAGGGGAGCATGGACGTGGTTTTGCCGTGGTCGCAGGTGAGGTTAGAAATCTTGCTGGGCGTTCGGCAGATGCGGCTAAAGAGATTAAAAGCTTAATTGAGCGAACCAACATTGAAGTTGCTTCGGGATCAAAACTGGTGAAATCCTCCGGAGATGCGCTGGATAATATTAATATTCAGATTAAGAAAATATCGTCTATGGTGTCAGAAATCGCTTCGGGCTCAAAAGAGCAAGCTATTGGCGTGAGTCAGGTTAATATTGCCATTGCAACTTTGGATAAAAATACTCAAGAAAACGCTTCACTCGTCAAAGAGACCTCAAGTGCCTCGTTAAATATGGCGGAAGAAGCGGCGACACTGGATAAAGTCGTGGCGAGGTTTAAAATTTAAAGTGCCTACTTCTTAGGCCTGTTTAACGCGCTATCATGCCACTTTGTTTCGTGTTTTTTTCATGTTACAAGGTGGTTTTTTGGTTTTATGGCATGAGGAGCCTCGCTTCTTTCTGTTTTATATGGGTAGAATGTAATGACGCAATGTATAGGCTTTCCGCCAATTATTCCCGCTCACCCAAAGATACTTATTTTAGGGACAATGCCCAGTGTTCAGTCAATAGAGGATGCTTTTTATTACGCCCATCCAAGGAATGCTTTTTGGCCGATTATTGGGTCGCTTCTGTCACAGGAGTTGGTGTCGATCGAGGATAAACGGGGGGCGTGTGCAGCATTGGGGATATTACTGTGGGATGTGCTACAGAGTTGTGAGCGTAAGGGCAGCTTAGACAGTGCCATTAAACAGCCCGAAGCCAATGATTTTGAATACCTATTTACTCAATACCCGAGTATTCATGCGGTATTGTTTAACGGCCAGGCCGCATTTAAACTGTTTAAAAAAGAGGTGCTGAAGAAGCAAGCGATACCTGAATCATTAGTGTTCATGATATTGCCCTCAACCAGTCCTGCCTATGCGGCAATAACCTTTGAAGATAAGCGGTTGTTATGGCAAGAAAAATTATCTAATTTAAGTTAAAATACGCCGTTACCTTTTTGAGGTTTCGAATACGGCCGCTATTCAAGTCACTATCGAAGTCATTAAAAGTCCTTTTTTTAACTCTATTCACTCATTATTAGGAGATTTGCCTTGAAAGCAGACAACCTTAAAAACGACGTTCACTCAGAACTTCTTTCGCCAGCGGGCACCCTTAAAAACATGGAGTATGCTTTTGCATACGGAGCGGACGCGGTGTATGCCGGCCAGCCACGTTATAGCTTGCGAGTGCGTAATAATGAGTTTGATGAAGAGAATCTTAAAAAAGGGATTGATAGAGCGCACGAATTAGGCAAAAAATTCTACGTGGTCAGTAATATCGCCGCACATAACTCTAAGGTTAATACCTATATGAGAGACATTGCGCCGGTTATTGCGATGAAGCCGGATGCGCTGATTATGTCAGATCCAGGCTTGATTTCGATGGTACATGAACTCTATCCAGAACAAGAAATTCACCTGTCGGTTCAGTCTAATGCTGTTAACTGGGCAACCGTTAAGTTTTGGTATAAAAACGGTGTACGCCGTGTGGTGCTGTCTCGTGAACTCTCCATGCAAGAGATCCGTGAAATTGGCGAAAAAGTCCCCGAGATGGAGCTTGAAGTCTTTGTGCATGGCGCACTGTGTATCGCTTACTCGGGGCGTTGTCTATTATCGGGTTACATCAATAAACGAGATGCTAACCAGGGAACCTGTACCAATGCGTGTCGTTGGAACTATAAAACCTACGAGGCGAAAGAGGATATTACAGGGGATGCTGTCGGCGTGCCTAAAATCGAAATTGCCAATATTGACAATATTACCGACCTAACGATTGAAACCAATGTGCCAGAAGCCCCGAATGTAGATGCATACATCAACTCAGATGTAGAGCAAGTTGCGCCGACATTAGGGGAAGGTTCAACCACTGAGAAGATGATGTTGCTTGAGGAAGAGGGGCGACCGGGTGAGTTTATGCCAGCCTTTGAAGATGAGCACGGCACTTATATTATGAACTCGAAAGATTTACGAGCCGTTGAGTTGATTCCTGAGATGGTTGAAGCCGGGGTTCACTCTTTAAAAATAGAAGGGCGTACTAAGTCGCATTATTATGTCGCGCGTACGGCTCAGGTCTATCGTAAAGCGATTGATGATGCGGTAGAAGGTAAACCATTTGATACCAACTTATTAGCCGATTTAGAGAGTCTAGCCAGCCGTGGCTATACAGAAGGGTTCTTACGTCGTCATGTACACTCAGAGTATCAGAACTATGAATACGGTGTGTCCAAGTCAGATCGCCAGCGGTTTGTTGGAGAGGTTATCTCTGTGGGTGAGCGAGAGGGTGAGAGCTATCTTGAAGTTGATGTTAAAAACAAGTTTTGTGTAGGCGATTCATTAGAGATTATGAGTCCTGTTGGCAATGTCTCAATGGTACTGCCTAGTCTGCGTACGCATCATGATGAAGACGTTGATTGTGCTAAAGGCTCTGGTTGGATTGTACGTATCCCCAACCCCTTCAAAGATGTCTCTGAAGACATTTTAAAGTTTGGTCTAGTTATGCGTAATGAGTCTTGGGGCGGTGATGTCAAGCGCGACTCAGCTGCTCGTAAGGTCAAAGATGAGCAGGATGCTAAAGATTTAGTCAGTCGTGCTTCTGCTCAAGTGACAGACTAGTTAAAGGCGTTTTTCAATGGCTTTAAAAATTATTAAGGGCTGCATAAATTGCGATATGTGTGAGCCTGAATGCCCGAATAAAGCGATTTATTTTGGTGAAAAAATCTATGAGATAGACCCTGACCTGTGTACCGAGTGTGTAGGGTTTTACGACACGCCCACCTGTTTAAGTGTCTGTCCGATTGATTGTATTATCACTGACCCCGACCGAGTAGAGGATAAAGAGAGTCTTTATCAAAAATTCGAGCAGTTAGTCAAAGAGGATAAAATATAGGTCTAATAGACCTTATTTGGCTAGTTTTGAGCTGGTTTAGGCTTTAAGATTGATTATCGCAGGGTTAAATCGACTCAGCTATTTGATTCAAAGCAAACAACCAGGCCTGGTTGTTTGCAAATTCCACATTAATTCTTCTTCATTCTTTTTAAGACACTCTTAAAGACAACTCTATCTATTCTTTCGTTAAGTTAAACCGGTTATTCGATAAAAATGGGTCTGTTGTGTTCTGTCGGTTTATGCAACGGGCAGGTGGTCTATTAACTTATATTTGATAGACGGGACGGGCTTTACCTAATGGCGTGTAATCGGTATGATGTTGACCACGTACTATTCATTTAGATACTCCATTTTTGCTGGCTTAGCTTCAGCATAATATCGCCCATACCCATTGATAAAAAGGTAGACCATGTCTCAGAAGCTTGAATTGATTAGTTTTAAAATGTGTCCATTTGTACAGCGTGCAGTCATCGTTTTAAAAAAGAAGAATATTGATTTTGATATTACCTATATTGACATCAGTAATCCGCCGGAGTGGTTTAAAGAGATTTCGCCTCTCGGTCAAGTTCCCATTATGAAGGTGGGCGATGAGGTGCTGTTTGAATCAACGGTTATCCAAGAGTATGTGGATGAAATTACCCCACCAAGTTTGCACCCAGAAGACGCGTTAGTAAAAGCGAAAAGCCGCGCATGGATGAGCTTTGGCAGTGACATTCTATTTGCCATGCACCCAATGGTTACGACACCAGACGAAACGGTTTCGAATGAGAAAAAAGCGATTGTATTGCAGAAACTCTCTAAATTAGAAGCGGTTCACTCTGGTGGAACGTATTTTAATGGCGAAGACTTTGGGATGATTGACGCGGCTTACGCGCCGATGTTTATGCGAATGAACTTTATTAAAATGCATACGGGTGTAGACCTGCTTGAGGCTACTCCTAAAATGGCTAAATGGTCAGAAGCCCTGTTGGCACAAGACTTTGTTCAGGAATCCGTTGTTCCTGAATTACCGATGATGTACAAAGGTATGTTGAAAAATATGAATGGTTTTTTTGCGACTAAGTTAAAAGATTAATCTGGTCAGCCCTCTGCTTTTAACGGATTTTGCTTCTTAAATAGGTACTTTGAAAAAGGACTTTAAACAGGAAGTTGACTAGAATTTAGCGTTAAGAGGGGGCTAAAGGGGGGGGTAGGCAGGGCTTGAACTGACTTTGAGTGAGGCTTGAATTGTTTAACGCCTGCCTTAATATTTTTTTGTCATCGCTTATTTCATTTCCCCTTTCTATTTGATCACTTTATCTGGATATTTATTCCATGAAAACGCCAACCCCTTTTTTGATTTTGACATTGATGTCGAGTATGGCGGCAACGGTACCTATAAACGTGCTAGCGAGTGTTCAACAATCAGATTTAACGACGCTATCTGAATCTTCTCACCTCTCTTCCAAACCAACTTCCCCTCAATTTTTAGCCCTGAAAGCGCTCTCTGATACCGATTACCGTTGGATAGGTGAAAAAATTTATCTTAATGAGTGTGCAGGGCTGCCCAAGTATTTAACACACTGGGGCAAGGGAGAGGCATTTCCTTCTTTTGGAATAGGGCACTTTATTTGGCACCCTAAGCAGAAATCGACTGCCCCATCGCACTTTATAGAGACGTTTCCTGCCATGCTTGATTTCGTCTCACAAAGGGTTTCCGCGCCAGAGTGGTTGATCGCGCGGCAGAAGCAGGCCGCTATATCGGGCAAATTAAGTGCGCCTTGGACCTCAAAGTCTGAGTTTGACCAGGCCTGGTCAAATACTGAAATGGCTGAATTACGAACATGGCTATTGGTCACTCAGTCTGAACAGGCGCGTTTTATAGTGAAGAGCTTTATTGCTCGATGGACGGCAGAGCTCTCAGCACTGTCTTTGGAGCGACAGAAGGCACTAAACCATCGACTTAATAAGTTGATGCAGACTAAAAAAGGCAGTTTTGCCGTCATTGATTACTTTAATTTTAAAGGCATTGGTTTGAACTCAAAAGAGCAATATCAGGGAGAGTCTTGGGGGCTGGCCTCCGTGCTCTTGGCAATGCCGAATTTAAGTGATGCGACAGAAAGCGAACGATTAACCCATTTTATTGATTCCGCTAAGGCCCGTTTAAGCTTACGTACCCAGTTAGCCCCGGAATCTCGTAATGAACAGAG
>JAADDM010000258.1 GCA_013153955.1 Gammaproteobacteria bacterium
ATCCCATTAGGTTTTATAACGGTAGAAAGATTGCGAAATAAGTCTTCGACATTCTGAGTATTCATTATATGAAAGCTGTTGGCGGTAAAAACGGCATCAAACTGTTCATTCGGCCACGGGTCAGAAGAGACATCTAGCGCTAGTGGCGAGCGTATGTTTTGATGGATAGAGTCGGCTATCCAGCTTGATATTCCTGATAAAGAAGCTTTTAAATCAGAGGGCTGCCAGCTTAGGTGTGTCATCGTTTGTGCAAAGTAAAGCGCGTGCTGGCCCGTGCCGCTGGCAATTTCTAAGAGATTTTTAGCCTCCCTGAGAAGTGGTTGAATTACTTCAAGAATGACCTGTTTATTTTGTTCACTGGATTCAGCAAAAGGTCGATCATGTGGCTGATATTTAATCATAACTGATTCATCGTTAGAGTGACTTGAGTAGGTGTTTGGTGAAGCAGGGTGACGAAACCAAATCACAGGCTTTAAATGATTGGAGGGGCGCTTAGTTTACAGGGCTTGTCAATCCAGAATAGGCAAGCTCTCTCACGGTAAAAAAAAGGGGGGTACCGCGAGGTCTTGCGTACATCATACAAATGATGGGGACTAGGCCTTTTTTAAGAAAGCCGCAACCAGTACTAGTTGTGTGCCATTAACCTTACCTTCAATGTGAAGTGGGTTATCGGTTAAATGAATGCCTCTGACCATCGTGCCGCGTTTTGCGGTAAAGCCCGCGCCCTTAACGTCTAGGTCTTTAATCAAAGTGACATTATCGCCTTCGAAGAGTTGTGCACCGTTACTGTCGCGAGTTGGATCACGATCATCCTCTTCAGGAATCCCTGCTTCCGCCCACTCCTTGTCATGTTCATCAAGATACATCATATCCAGTAAATCTTGTGGCCAGCCTTTAGAGCGTAAAGCGGTCAGCAGGCGGTAAGAGAGCACTTGTACCGCAATAGCAGGGTTCCACATACTGTCATTTAGGCAGCGCCAGTGGTTTTCATCCATCGTTTCTGGTGCTTCAATTTGGCTTAGGCAGGTATCACAGACCAGTAGACATTTTTCAATCGTACCGTTTGAAGGCGTCACTTCCATGACACTTAAATTCTCTTTTGCGCCACATAGTTCACATTGGTCGCCGCTGCGTTTTCTTAACTCTCTTTCAAAGCTCATGATGTACTTAACCTTATTAAAAAACAGCCTGTTTAAATCGTATAAAAAGGTGTTCTATGATTGGAATGATTTCATGTGCTTAATATTAGGGATTAAGTCAACATGACAATTAATGGGGGTATTATGCCTGTATTTTGGCCAAAATTCATGTGTGTTGTGCATTAAATATAGATGAATGGTCAGCTGTTATTGTTGCGCTACGTGTATCCTTCTGATTCCGTAAAAAAGTCCCTGTTTTTGCTTTAGTTTTAGGGAGTAGGCAGGTAGAATTGAATTGATTAAACTCTTTTGTGATGATGCGCGTTGACTGCTAACTACGATACTTCAATAGATTATTTTGCTGTCTTAGGTGTTCACTATGGGGCATGCGAGAAGACGGTCAAAGCGATGTATCGTAAAATGGCGCGTCGCTACCATCCTGACGTTTCGACCATTCACGATGCGCAAAAACGCTTTCAAGAGATTTCGGTGGCATATGAAATCTTAAAGAAATATCGTAATGACTACTGCCAAGATTATGAGCGCAATGCAGAGCATCGAAAGTCGGCACCGCCATCACACAGGGCAACTCGCTCAGAGACAAAGTGCTCAGAAGAGCCTTCTCATTGGGCGCGCAGAGACTCCGGTGCACCTTATCGTGACTCTGAAACCCATCACGATTTTCGATCATCTAAACCGATTGATGGAAAAAATCGTGCAATCACCTATCCGCTCACTCTAAGATACGCCATTCGATTATTAAAGCTGGGTTCATTTTATATTCCCGGGTTAAAGGTCAAAATGAACTTTACGCGAGAGGCCTTCGAGGGTAAAACGTTTCGTTTAGAGGGAAAAGGCTACAGCGGGTTGTTTGGCGGGAGGTCGGGGGATTTTTTAGTCAGTTTTAATATTCAAGTAGATTGCCTTAAGTTTCAGCTTGAAGGGGCGGATATTTACGGTGCTTTTTCCGTGCCTAAGCCTCTGGTTAAAGCGGGGAATACGGTTCAGATAGAGTCTCCCAGCGGCCGGCTGAACTTGTTTGTTCCTGAGGGTTACGGCTCAAATGATTTTATTAAAGTACCCAATATGGGGTTACCAGCAGATAAATATAAGCCAGCAGGGGATTTTTACGCCCGCTTAATCAGTGCTTAACTGTGGGCTAAACGACAGAGTAGAAAAAACAACGTTTAAAGTGTGATGACATATGCTTTTAAACAGAGCAATAAACTGAACAAGTAAAGGTCTCGCTTAAACACTTAATGCGATGAATCTGATGAACCCAGTAAACACTAATGTCATAAATAATTACCTAACTAAATAGTCGCCTGTCTGATGAAGGTGACTTATAAAAAATAAAGAGTTTTGAATGCCACATTCACATGAATATGATGATGGAAATTTGCTCCTAGATACAGCAAAACCCAAAGTACAGCCCCCTAAACGCTATCAGGTTATCCTGCTAAATGATGACTATACCCCGATGGATTTCGTGGTTGATGTTCTCCAAAAATTCTTTGGGTTAGGCGAAGCCAAAGCGGCGGCCGTTATGATGGCGGTTCACCAAGAAGGTAAAGGTGTATGCGGTATCTTTAGTCGAGAGGTGGCTGAGATGAAAGTACAGCAAGTGAATGCTTATTCAAGAGAACATAAACACCCATTGATGTGTCAGCTGGAGGTTGCGTAGCCATGTTAAGTAAAGAACTACAAATGACCTTAAGCAATGCTTTTAGCGTTGCCCACGAATATGAACACGAGTATGTCACGCTTGAGCACTTATTATTAGAATTGCTAGGCGTGGTGGAAGTACAAGATGTCATTACTGCGTGTGGCGCAAAACTACAAGCCATTGAAGAGGGACTTGAAAAATACCTTGAGTCAGAATTAATCAGTCGTAAGCCTGATGAGCTACAGCCAACCATGAGTTTTCAACGCGTCATTGAACGTGCCATCTACTTGGTGCAATCTAATGGTTACCCTGAAGTGACTGCGGTGCACGTACTGGCCTCTCTGTACGCTGAGCAAGATTCTCAAGCAGTTTACCTACTTGAGACGCACGGGGTAGAGCGTGTGGATGTGTTGAGTTACCTTTCTCATGGCGTGACCGCAGCAGATTCGGAGGGTTTTTCAGATGCCTCAGGGCAGGCTCCTGAAGATCAGCAAGCGGGCGCGGAAGGTGAAGATAAAAAATCCCCGTTGGAAGCCTATACGACCAATCTGAATATCGAAGTTGAGCTAGGCCGAATTGACCCTATTATTGGACGTGCTTGGGAGTTAAATCGTACCTTAGAGGTACTCAGTCGTCGCCGTAAAAATAATCCATTATTAGTGGGTGAACCGGGCGTGGGTAAAACGGCCGTGGCAGAAGGCTTGGCTTATCAAATTGTGCATAAGAATATTCCCGAGCAGTTGCTTGATGCTGTGGTTTATAGCTTGGACATGGGGTCATTATTGGCTGGAACGCGTTATCGTGGTGACTTTGAGAAGCGCTTTAAGGCTCTGCTTAAAGCCCTTGAAGTTGAGCCACATGCGATTCTATTTATTGATGAAATTCATACCGTCATTGGAGCAGGTGCTGTTCAGGGGGGGGCGATGGATGCCTCTAACCTAATGAAGCCTGCGCTCTCATCGGGCAAAATCCGCTGTATGGGTGCAACAACTTACGAAGAGTATCGCGGCGTCTTTGAAAAAGACCGTGCATTGGCTAGACGCTTTCAAAAAGTGGACGTTAAAGAGCCGAGTATTCAAGAGAGTTTAGATATTCTAAAAGGGCTAAAGTCCAAGTACGAAGCACATCACAATATTAAGTATACTCTGCCAGCTTTGAAAGAGGCCGTAAACTTATCTGCACGCTATATTACCGATCGTCACCTACCTGATAAAGCGATTGATGTCATTGATGAAGCGGGCGCAAAGCAAGCGTTAGCTGTTGCCAGTAAACGTAAAAAACAGATTGGTGTGCAGGAAATACAACAGGTCATTGCCAGTATTGCGCGTATTCCCATTTCGCAAATCACACAAAAAGAGAAGGACAAGCTTCAAGACTTGGGCTGTAGTTTAAAGCGAGTGGTGTTTGGACAAAATCACGCAGTTGACCAACTCACCTCTGCCATTAAGCTGGCACGTTCAGGCTTGGGCGATCAAAATAAACCAACCGGTTCATTCCTCTTTGCAGGGCCAACGGGCGTGGGTAAAACAGAGCTAACACAGCAGTTAGCCAATCACCTAGGGGTGGAGATGCTACGCTTTGATATGTCTGAGTACATGGAGCGTCATACGGTCTCTCGCTTAATTGGAGCGCCCCCTGGCTATGTTGGCTACGATCAGGGAGGGCTGTTAACCGAAGCGGTGACTAAAAACCCTTACGCGGTTGTCTTGCTAGATGAAATTGAGAAGGCGCACCCTGATGTCTTTAACCTGCTGTTACAGGTTATGGATCACGGTACGCTTACAGACAACAATGGCCGTAAAGCCGATTTTAGAAACATCATTTTGGTGATGACCTCCAATGTGGGGGCGGAACAGATGGCACGATCAAGCATGGGCTTTGCAGTGCAAGACCATACGATGGACTTTGAAGCCGAGCTTAAAAAAGTCTTTACGCCAGAGTTCCGTAACCGTTTAGATGGCATTGTGCAGTTTAACCGCCTATCTGAAGAGTCGATGACCTCTGTCGTGAATAAGTTTATTTATGGTTTAGAAAATGCGCTTTCAGAGCGTAAAGTCTCGCTACAAGTTACTGATTCTGCCAGAGCATGGTTGGCCAAAAAAGGCTACGACCCAATGATGGGGGCAAGACCGATGGCACGACTGATTCAGGATAAGATTAAACAACCCCTTGCCGATAAATTGCTCTTTGGCGATTTGCAAAAAGGCGGCACAGTCATCGTAGACTGCGAGGCAGATGAACTGACTTTTACTAAGCAGTAGATCCCCTTTATCAAGGCATAGCTCTTTCAAATAGCCTATTCATAGGGTTCTGTATAAAGCCCTGATTGAAACAACGCACCTTGCTAAGGTTATATTGGCTTGTTTCAATGGGGGCTGTATAGAGCATGCGAAAAAATTTGGGAGTCTATAGAGTGCTTCGGTCGTTCGGATAAATATGCACGACTGATTTGATGCATGAGAAGATAAAGCGTATAAATAGAGCGCAAAAAGCCCCTGAACGATGATTCGCTCAGGGGCTTTTTGTTTATTTAACAGCTTAGTTTAATTAAAGGTTCATCATGAGGATGAACCTTTAATAAACAAAATCTACTTGCGTAGCTTTCGCTTAAAATAAATCTAAGTGCCTTTGCCTTTACTTACCGCGGTAAGTGATACGACCCTTTGTTAGGTCGTATGGCGTTAGTTCAACCTTAACGGCATCTCCAGCAAGAATTCGGATGTAGTTTTTACGCATACGGCCAGAGATGTGCGCTAGAATTTGGTGACCATTTTCTAGTTCTACTTTAAATAAAGTATTTGGTAATGTTTCTAAAACGACACCGTCGAATTCAATAACGTCTTGCTTTGCCATATGCTTAGGTCAATCCTTAAATAGTAAATTTGCGCGGATTATACCAACCTTTAGCGACTTAGGGAAATAAATGTCACTATTTCAAGTAATTAGCCCGAATATCTTCAATTAGGGGGCGGTATTTCTCTGGAATATGGATTGTTTGCTGGGGCTGCTGTGGATTATGCTTCATCAGCCAACAGAATAGGTTCTGTTCGGTTTCTTGTAAAAGCGTCTCAAAAAGACTCATAAAATCGGGTGCCAATGCTTGAATGCACGTGCTTTCGTTTTGTTGCCCTCTTAGCTCGGTTGAAGCGGAAGAGGTCTGTAATGACTCTAAATAGGACTGTAGTAAAAATTCACTCTCTAGGTTGCCGCGTTTACAGAGCAGACGCATTCTCTTTAGCCATAAAGTTGATTCTAATGTGCGAGTCTGTTCGGATATTTCCGACGAAGGGCATAAAGAGCGTAAAGGGGAGAAAGTGCTCATGTGAGTTTGTTGACCATGATTGATTTAAGCGCTTGAATGGCTCTGCTTGGGGTTAAGCCCTTTGGACAAGCATCGGTACAGTTCTGTATATGCCGACAGCGAAAGGTCTGGGTAGGGCTGTCCAGAGAGGTGAGTCGGTCAATCTGCTGAATGTCTCGCGAGTCGATGACAAAACGCTGTGCCGCCAATAAGGCAGCAGGGCCTGCAAATTGGTCAGGATTCCACCAAAAAGAGGGACAGCTGGTTGAGCAGCATCCACATAAAATACACTCATAAGCACCATCTAGCTTGGCACGATCTTCTGGGGATTGTAGATGTTCCAGATTGGGATTAAATGGTTCAGTGACTAAGAATGGTTCAACTTTGCTGTATTGCTGATAGAAAAGCGTCATATCAATAATAAGGTCTTTGATAATGGGTAAGCCCGGGAGGGGAGTAAGCCTAATAGGCTGGGTGAGACTTGAGAGTGAGGTAATGCAACTCAAGCCATTTTTGCCATTGATGTTCATGCCATCTGAGCCACAAATCCCCTCTTGGCAGGAGGATCTAAACCCCAAGCTTGGGTCTTGCTCTCGAATCAGGTGCAGGGCATCTAACAGCATACTATCGGCAGACAAAAGGGCATCATCAATCTCAAAGGTTTGCTCAAAGGGATCGCTGTCTTTGTCTGGATGGTACCGACTGATGATAAATTGCATGGTCATTCCTTGGGGTGATTGCTGTTACGCTTGCCGTAATTTATGGCGTGTATTTATAGAGATTGTGCTTGAGCTAATATGTCATGAGGGTTTTATGAAAACCGTTTCTCATGAGGGCTGTTTCCCCTGGAGCAATCTTGGTGTACTTCAATACACCCTCGGTTTAGGGACTAACGGTTCGTGGTGTTTGGGCGCAAGGTTTACCGCTTTATAATCCAGTCGGTGTTCCGTCTGAAAATAGAGGCTGTGTTTTAACCAGGCCTGGTCATCTCGCTCTGTAAAATCGATTCTGGAGTGTGCGCCTCGACTCTCTTTTCGAGCGAGGGCTGAGGTAAGGGTCGCCCAAGAAATCGCCAGTAAATTTTCAAGTTCGTAGGCGGCCATACGCTCAAGATTAAAGATATGGCTCTGGTCTCGAATACAGACGGTCTCAAGCCGTTGTTGAATTTTTGTAAGTGCTTCGAGTGCCGTTTGCATGCTCTCTGGATCTCTAAAAACCCCGCATCCGACCTCCATGATGGCTTGAAGGTCTTTTTTAATCTGTATCACGCTGTCATCTGTAATGGTTTGATTTATCTCTGTTTCTTGCCAACGCTGAATACGCTTTTGTACGGTTTCTGTATTTAAAGTTAATTGTTTATAGTTATATATATCTTGTTGTTTTTCTTTGTTTAATTGTATGTTTATAAACTTGGCCGATCTGCGGCCAAAGACCACAATGTCTAAGAGTGAGTTGCCGCCCAATCTGTTTGCGCCATGTACCGATACACAAGCACATTCGCCAATGGCATAGAGCCCTTTGACAATAGAGGGGCTGCCATTTGGGGGTTGAGTGATGACTTGTCCCTCTAGGTTGGTGGGAATACCGCCCATCATATAGTGACAAGTTGGAAAGACATGAATGGGCTCTTTTGCAGGGTCAATGCCTAAAAAGGTTTGGCTAATATCTCTGATGCCGGGCAGTCTTTCGGCAATAACTTTTTCAGGGATATGGCGAATATCGAGCAGCACGTAATCTTTGTTTTTACCACAGCCTCGTCCAGCTTTTACCTCAAGGGCAATCGCTCTGGCCACCACATCTCGTGAGGCCAAATCTTTTACGTGAGGGGCGTAGCGCGCCATAAATGCTTCGCCTAATGAATTGACTAATTTGCCGCCTTCGCCACGAACGGCTTCGGAAATCAACATGCCTTTGCCAGCGACCCCCGTGGGATGAAATTGCCAAAATTCCATATCTTGTAAAGGCAGGCCTGCACGTAATACCATGCCCAGCCCATCGCCCGTATTAATACTGGCATTGGTGTTGTTGCGAAAGACCTGACCCGCACCGCCCGTTGCCAATAGAATATGCGGACTTTGCAAAATTTTATAAGCGCCATCGTGGATGTTCATGACCAGTAAACCGCCAATCTCACCGTGTTCGGTGTTAAGCAGATCAAGTGCGTAGTATTCATCAAACAGCGTTGTGCCTAAGCGAATGTTTTGTTGGTAGAGACTGTGCAAAATCGCGTGTCCCGTTCTATCTGCAGCGGCACAGGTTCGGTGCGCTTGGGCTTCGCCGTAGTTTTGGCTTTGCCCCCCAAATGCACGCTGATAAATTTTACCGTTCTCTAAACGAGAAAAAGGGACGCCAAAGTGTTCCAGTTCGCGCACTATCTCCGAGGCTTCTTGGCATAAAAACTCAATCGCTTCCTGATCGCCCAAATAATCACTGCCTTTAATGGTGTCATACATATGCCACTGCCACTTATCAGGCGTGACATTACCCAAAGCGGCATTAATACCGCCTTGTGCAGCCACAGTATGAGAGCGAGTCGGGAAGACTTTAGAAACCATCGCGATGCTGTGGCCGTCTTCGACCAGCTGCAGTGCCGCACGCATGCCTGCTCCACCCGCTCCGACAATCAGCGCATCAAAGTATTCAATTTCAAAATTGGGGCTAGCGGTTGAAGCTTTGTCAGTATGGTCGGTTTTTGTCATTGGGAAGTCTCGATGGTATTGATTCGGCGTAGGGTAAGTGGGGTTGGGTGATGACTGTTAACCCCTGAAATTAAAGTGCTTGAAGGCCTCATGCTGTTCATGTCATTACAGCCACGGCGGATAGAGCGTCATTAATATAAAAAGGCAGTTGATTAACACAAGGCCTAAAAAACTGTGGTAAACCGTTAGCCAGAGCGATAAGTTTTTGCGTGGTAGATAGTCAATAAGTATGTCCCTAACACCGACCCAAGCATGCGCAAACACTAGGCTAAACGTGATGAGGCTTGCCAAGCCAAACACCAGGCTAAAGGGC
>JAADDM010000213.1 GCA_013153955.1 Gammaproteobacteria bacterium
TGTCTACGCGGAATGATGAAAGCCAAAGGTGGCCGAATTATTAATATTGCCTCGGTCGTGGGTGTGATGGGGAATGCAGGCCAAACTAACTACGCGGCCGCCAAAGCAGGTATTATTGGATTTAGTAAGTCACTTGCACGTGAAGTGGGTGCTCGAAATATTACGGTTAACACAGTTGCGCCAGGCTTTATCGACACTGATATGACTAAAGCGTTGCCCGAAGAGCAGAGGGAGATGCTTGCGAAGCAGATTCCATTGCAGTGTTTAGGTCAGCCAGAAGACATTGCTAAGGCCGTGACTTACTTGGCGGGCGATGGCGGTGCATATATTACGGGTCAAACATTGAACGTTAATGGCGGCATGTACATGGTCTAATCCCCTCGCTTTTGCCCAGGGATTGAGCGGATGTCGCTCTGTTGAGACAAAACGGTGAATAAATTAGTAACTTTTCTCTTTTAAGGCTTGATAAAGAGGAGAGATAAAGCGAAAATACGTTCACATTAAATGATTATTTAATCGAATAATTTACAAATAAAAATAACTGGAGAATTCCATGAGCGGTATTGAAGAGCGCGTAAAGAAGATTGTTGTTGAGCAATTAGGTGTAGAAGAAGATCAAGTAACAGCTGATGCATCTTTTGTTGATGATTTAGGTGCAGATTCTCTAGACACTGTTGAGCTAGTAATGGCGCTAGAAGAAGAGTTTGATTGTGAAATTCCTGATGAAGAAGCTGAGAACATTTCTACATTAGCACAAGCAACTGCATACGTTAACGCTAACCTATAAGGTTATCTTTAATGTGTTGACGAAAAAAGCCGTATTTACGGCTTTTTTTGTTTTTAAAGAATACTAAGAGTGATTTGTTTAGGGTAAGTATGATGGACGGTGGTTAAGCTAGTTAGCTTGAGCCATTACTTTAAACAAAGCATTTTAATAGATAAGAGTCTCCTTGCTGATAGCGCAAGGAGTAAGAATATTGAGAGGGAATTATTTTGAGCAAGCGTCGTGTTGTGATTACTGGAGTAGGGGCATTATCAGCCGTAGGATTAACGGTTCAAGAGAACTGGGATAACCTACTTGCAGGTAAAAGTGGTATTGAAGCCCTCACTAAGTTTAATACCGATGCTTATTCGGTTAAGTTTGGTGGAACGCTTAAAGGCTTTGATGTGACTCAATATATTCTACCGAAAGAAGCTAAGAAGATGGACCCTTTCATTCACTATGGCATTGCCGCTGGAACACAGGCGATTGTAGATTCTGGCCTAGAGATTACCGATGAAAATGCAACCCGTATTGGGGTTTCCATCGGCTCTGGAATTGGGGGGATAGGCTCTATCGAAACTCAACATAGCACTTACCTAAAATCTGGACCAAGACGGGTTTCACCTTTCTTTGTTCCCAGCTCTATTATCAATATGATTTCAGGCAACCTCTCTATCATGCACGGTCTTAAAGGGCCTAATATGGCGATTGGTACAGCCTGTGCAACGGGTACACACAGTATTGGCGACGCGGCTCGTATGATTGAGTATGGTGACGTTGACGTGATGGTGGCTGGCGGTGCAGAGTATGCCACGACAGAGTTAGGCTTAGCGGGGTTTGCCGCTGCCCGTGCACTCTCAACCCGTAACGATGATCCTCAGGCAGCAAGCCGTCCTTGGGATAAAGACCGTGATGGCTTTGTATTGGCCGATGGTGCGGGTGCGGTGGTGCTTGAAGAGTATGAACATGCCAAAGCACGTGGGGCAACTATGTATGCCGAGGTACTTGGTTTCGGCATGAGTGGGGATGCCTATCATATGACCTTGCCAGCGGCAGGGGGCGAGGGGGCAGCCCGTTGTATGGCAACCGCGCTTAACAATGCAAAATTAGATCCGACAAAGATTGGCTATATTAACGCACATGGTACATCGACCCCTGCTGGGGATTTGTGTGAAACCAGTGCGGTAAAAGCCACTTTTGGAGACCATGCGTATCAGTTAACCATGAGTTCAACGAAGTCGATGACCGGTCATGCATTAGGTGCGGCAGGTGCGATGGAAGCGGTTTTTACAGCGCTTGCACTTAAAAATCAAAAACTTCCACCGACCATTAACCTTGAGAACCCTCAAGAGGGTTGTGACTTGGATTATGTGGCGGGTGAAGCCCGTGATTTCAAGTTTGACTACGCACTCTCAAACTCATTTGGGTTTGGAGGCACGAATGCTACCCTTGTATTAGGTAAGATTTAGTTGCGTAGTTTGCATGTCGCAATAAGATTCAAAGATAGGCCATACTGTTGATGTCTACCACTCCAAAAAAACCAAAACAAGGGAGTGATTGCTCTCAAAATCAGGCCGTGTTCACGCGTTCTGTTGACCTTGATGGACTTGAGAAACTTAAAAATATTGATGGCTTAAATGGTCTTCAAGAGGAGGGTAAGCTCTCCTATTTTGACCTGACTCTCCTGCACGAACTGAACCCTGTGCGTTACCCTTTTTTGCTAGAAAGTGTTGCAAAAGGCGGGTTAGGCTCATTCGATATTCTCTTTGCTTATCCGCAAGAGACACTTCAACTTAATGATTCATCAGACAAAACCTCCTTTTTAGAACAGGTAACCGAAACCTTTGAAGGCAACAGAGTAGCCAAAGCAGATGTGTTAAATGCTCATGGTACAGCCCTGCCTTTTACAGGGGGGTGGTACGCCTACTTTAGTTATGACTATGCTCAGGTTGTAGAGCCCACTCTAATCTTACCTAAATCAGAGTTTCCACTGGCCGTGATGACCCGTATTCCTGCGGCAGTGATGATTGATCACAAAAACAGCGCATTAACTTTGATGGCTGAATCCGGTTTTGAGGGTTGTTTAGACGAGATGCAGGCCGATATTCAACAGGTCGTAAAGCTGCAGGTTAAACAGCAGCAAGCCAAAAAACAGCAGAGTAGCTCACCGTTTCATTCATCAGTGCCCAATACAAAGGCCGTCTATTATGAACAGGCGACAGAAGAGCCTGAACAGAAATATCTTACCGGGGTGGATGCGATTAAAGAGTACATCCTTTCAGGGGATGTTTTTCAGGTCAACCTCTCTCGGCAATGGCAGGTGACACTTGAGAAGAGTACAGATTATCTTGATGTCTACAGAGCATTACGTAAGAGTAACCCTGCGCCATTTGCAGCCCTAGCGATTATGCAAGATGCGCAAGGCGCTGCTTGGCAGGTCATTAGTTCATCGCCTGAGCGGTTGGTTAAATATCAATCTCCTTGGGTAGAGACACGTCCGATTGCTGGCACGCGTAAACGAGGCCCAAGCTTAGAGGCGGATAAAGCCCTGATTGAAGAGTTGATTTCTCATCCTAAAGAGCGTGCTGAGCATATTATGCTGATTGACTTAGAGCGTAATGATTTAGGCCGAATCTGTCAGCCGGGTACTGTGGAAGTGAATGAGTTAATGGCGATAGAGAGCTATGAGCATGTACATCATATCGTGTCCAATGTACGGGGCAAGTTGCAAGACGGCCTGTCTCCGTTAGATATTATTCATGCACTTTTTCCCGGGGGAACCATTACAGGCTGTCCTAAAATTCGCTGTATGGAGATTGTCGCTGAACTAGAACAGATGCCTAGAGAGGCTTACACTGGCTCTTTAGGCTATATCAATCGTGATGGTTCGCTCGACTTGAATATCTTAATCAGAACCATGGTTCAATCTGAACGTGCTGGCGTTCCCACGGTACAATTTCGGGCGGGTGCAGGGATTGTGGCTGACTCGGAAGCGCAGAGCGAGTTGACCGAAACCCGTCATAAAGCCAAAGGCTTGGTGAATGCATTAACAGCCAAGCCTGTTACAACAGCTTCAGGTAACTAGGATATGACCACTGCGCTTACACAGTTTACGTTGATTAATGGTCAGGTCGAAGACAGCATTTCAGTTGCGGATAGGGGGTTGTTGTACGGGGATGGGTTCTTTACAACAGCTCTGATTCAGGACTCAGCTCTGCTGAATTGGTCTGCACATCTCAGAAGGCTGCGTCAATCGGCAGACAGGCTTGATTACCCCGTTCTTGATGAAGCGCGCTTAAACCGGGATATTGTTAAAATTGTCGAGGCATTTACACAGGCGTTTCAACTGGCTTTTCCTTCTGCTGCTCAGCCTATGCTTATTTTAAAAGTCATTCTAACGCGCGGTTCGGCAGGGCGAGGCTATGCCATTCCAGAGCAACAACAGCCTACTCTCGTGCTTCAAATAAGCCAAGCACCCGAGGCGATACAGTCTAAGTTCATACCAATATCCGTCGAGCGCAGTGATGCTTCTAAAACAACCCGGTCTGGTCGAATAAAGGTAGGTATTTGTCAGACGTTTGCCACGATTCAACCTCAATTAGCGGGTATTAAACACCTTAACCGTCTAGAAAATGTCTTGGCAAGAACAGAAGTAGAGCAGGCCGGTTGGCAAGAGGGGGTTATGCTGAATAGTCTTGATCAGGTCGTGAGTGGTACACAATCAAACCTGTTTATCATTAAAGGCAGTCAACTGATTACACCGACGCTTGATTTAAGTGGGGTTGAAGGCACGACACGCTATCATCTAAAAGCGATAGTAGATAGCCTTGGATTGAGCTGGCATGAGTCAGATTTGAGTATGGAAGCCGTATTACAGGCGGATGAACTCTTCTTCACCAATGCGTTGCGGGGGGTGATGTCGGTTGAGCAACTTGTGATACGAGTACCTAAATTAAATGAACAGAAGTCTATCGAGTATGGACATATTCAGACGGATAAAATTAACCAGGCCTGGTTAAATGCCTTGAGGCACAATCGTCAAAAAATTATAGCGTGATGTCTTACTTGAATGTGTAAGCATGGCAGCTTAATCTGTTAAAGGAGTGTGTGTGAAAATCATTAAATGGAGTGCCCTTGTGCTTGTTATAGCAGGGCTTGCTATCGCTTCACAGCTGGCTTGGCAGGTTGATCGCTTTTTAACGGCCCCCTTATCTAATCAGACAGAGGCCGTTATTGTCACCATTCCTTCTGGTAGCTCAGCCCATAAAATCGCACATATTCTTCAGTCAGAGGGCTTGCTCTCTTCGCCTAAGTGGTTTGTCTGGTATCTACGTTATCAAGAGAAACAGAACCAACTGAAAGCGGGTGAAATTAGGGTCGATCCTCGTTGGAATGTCGATACCTTAATCTCCAAATTAATTGAAGGGCAGGTGGTTCAGTATCCGATCACCTTAATTGCAGGGCAGACCATTCAGCAAAACCTCGCCATTATTCAAGCGTTGCCTAAGATTAAGAAGGTACTCGACTATGAAAATATTGTCGGCTTGGAGAAACTGTTCGGGCAAGATAAACCCTTTGATAAACGCTACCCTTATGCCAATATTGAAGGACTTTTACTGCCTGAAACCTATCACTATAAAGCAGGTGATACTGACAAAGAGATTCTATTGCGGGCGCATAAAGCATTGAATACAACCCTTAACCAGAGCTGGTCAAATAGGGAAAAAGGGCTGCCATTTAAGACGCCTTATGAAGCGCTTATTATGGCCTCTATCGTCGAAAAAGAGACGGGGTTTGCAGCAGAGCGTCCTAAAATAGCAGGGGTTTTTATTCGACGTATGCGAATAGGGATGCGCTTGCAGACAGACCCTACCGTCATTTATGGTATCGGCTTAGGCTATGATGGTAATATTCGTAAGCGTGATTTACTCAAAAAAACACGGTACAACACCTATAAAATAGACGGCTTACCGCCTACGCCGATTGCTTTGGCAAGTAAGGAGGCTATTTTAGCTGTCCTGCACCCTGAGCATACCAAAGCGCTCTATTTTGTGGCAAAAGGGGGCGGTCAGCACCAGTTCTCCAATACCTTAAAAGCACATAACCGTGCGGTACGAGACTATCTTCGTAACCGATAGATTTTCTATAATCTGTTACGGATAGATAGAAATAATGTAAACAGAGAGGGAGCATCAATACCTCTGCCCAATGTGCACACATGGGTTTTTTTGATAAGCGTAAGGACAAATCATGACGGGTCAATTTATTACCCTTGAAGGCACAGAAGGCGCAGGAAAATCAACTAATTTGGCGTTTATACAGACGTTTTTATCCGAGCAGGGCATTGAGGTGATTGTGACGCGTGAACCAGGAGGTACGGAGATTGGTGAAGCGATTCGGACGATTCTGCTGGATAATGCGTTGACAGAGATGACATCGGATACTGAACTGCTCTTGATATTTGCTGCCCGAGCGCAGCATATTCAAGAGAAAATCCAGCCCGCGCTGGCCGCAGGCACTTGGGTTATCTCTGATCGGTTTACCGATGCTTCTTATGCATATCAAGGCGCTGCACGCTCAATGGGATTTGAAAGAATTGCCGAAATTGAGCGCTGGGTACAGCAAGGCTTTCAACCTGATACCACCTTTATTTTTGATCTGCCCGTTGAGGTGGGTATGGCGAGAGTGAGAGCCAGAAGTGCTGAAACAGGTCAGGTTATTGACCGCTTTGAAACAGAGAAACAGGACTTCTTTGAAAAGGTACGTTCAGGTTATTTAAATCGCGCAGCGGCGGCACCAGCCCGTTACGAAATATTAGATGCAAGTCAGCCAATTTCCTCTGTGCAAACTGCGATTCAAGCGCGTTTAGAGACGATGCTGGCATGAGTCGTGTTAACGCCGGAACATCACAAAGTGCATTACTTCCTTGGTTGCAAGCCGCTTGGCAGCAGTGGCAGGGGCTTTCGAATCGCTTAGGGCACGCCTACCTGCTCTCGGGACCGAAAGGGTTGGGTATTGAGCAATTTGTCTCAAAAGCCATCGCTGCGGCACTCTGTTTACAGCCTATAGAAGCAACAGCTTGCGGGCAGTGTAAAGGCTGTCATCTATTGACAGGGCAGCAGCATCCTGATTTTTATCATCTAGCACGTCTAGAGGATAAAAAAGAGATTACGATTGATCAGGTACGCCAGTTACTGGTCAAATTGACCGAAACGGCGCATCAAGGAGGCTACAAAGTGATTTGGGTTGAGGGGGTCGAACACCTGAATCAATCCGCCTTTAATGCGTTACTGAAAACCTTAGAAGAGCCTGCGGACAAAACCCTATTTTTACTAACAACTCATGCGTTAGGTCGCTTACCTGCGACGATCAAAAGTCGCTGTCAGTTAATGAGCTTTACCCCGCCAATGCTACCCGAAGCCATTGAGTGGTTACATCAGCAGCAACCTCAAACAGATATTACTCTGATTAAACGTGCATTGCGGCTGAGTTGGGGGGCGCCAATAGATGCTTTGGCTTGGATAGAGTCCGCACAATTTGAAGAAGATGCAGCTTGGAAAGAGGGCTTGAAGCAGCTTCAATCAGGTCGTAAGACTGTCTCTAAAGTGGTTGCAGAGTGGATTAAATGGCCTGCCCCGTTAAATGTGTTCGATTATTTCTATCAGTGGACAGTATCAGGAGCACGATCGGTCACCTATTCAAGTAACCGTTCAGAAGGTGCGGAGCAAGCTGAGTGGCACTTGGACGAGGCACAGCGGTTACAGCTTCAAAATTGGTTGCGGTTTCAACAAGCGGTCTTGCAAGCCAAGCAGGACTGGTTAGGCAATGCAAACAAGGAGTTGGTACTGGAGACGCTGTGTCTAGAATGGCTTGAGGTTCAACAACTGGCCGTGCCTTTTCACTCTGTTTTTCAATCAAATTTACAAAAAGGAACTTTGCCGTGATTATTGATTCACATTGCCACTTAAATATATTGCCAGAAGATAAGGTGGGCACGGTAGACGCTGTGCTAGAAAAAGCGCGCGAGCTTGGTGTGGAGAAAGTATTGTGTGTGGCTATTAATCCAGCGCAGTGGGAGGATGTTCTGAGGCTTGCTGATCAGTATGAGTCTGTCTATGCAGCCATCGGTATTCACCCTTGTGAGGAGCGCAATGTTGTTGTGACGGATGAGGCGCTAATTAAAGCCGCTTCGCATCCAAAAGTGATTGCCATTGGAGAGGTGGGCTTAGATTACTTTCACTTTGAAGAGGATGCTGCGATTGAGGGTGGAATGGACTGGCAGCATGAACGCTTTAAACAGCATATCCGAATTGCCAAGCAACTTGATAAGCCTTTAATTATCCATACGCGCAACTCAACTCCTGACTGTCTAACGATTTTAGAGACAGAGGGCGCGGCTAAAGTCGGTGGCATTATGCACTGTTTTGTTGAGGATATGCAGACCGCGAATCGCGCAATGGAGATTGGGTTTTATATCTCTTTTTCGGGCATTGTTACTTTTAAAAATGCAAAAGACCTTAAAACTGTGGCTACCGACATCCCGCTGGATAGAGTGCTGGTTGAGACAGATTCTCCTTACTTAGCGCCGATGCCCTTTCGAGGGAAGACCAATCAACCGGGCTATACCCGATATGTTGTTGAGGAGATTGCTAAATTGAAAGGGGTCTCGTTTGAAGCCGTTGCAGAGGCGACGACCCATAATTTTAATCGACTGTTCAAGCTTGATTAAAAGAGGAGAATAGGGAAGCGTCATAAATACCTATTCCGATTTTAAATATACGCGTTACCCAGCGGGTTTAGATAATCTAAGCCCGTGATTTATTTGTTTGATTCCTTTATCTATTTTTCATCTGAATGCTTTCGTTACCTGTTGAATGGCCTAGCCTGCTGATAGTAACAGCCACCTCTATAAAATAAAGTGAGACCTCCTTATGCGCCCTATGTCAGCAGAGCCTTTAAAAAAAGTTACGGTGACCGCATCCTCTGACCGGTCCTATACTTGGCAGCGAATTTTTGAACTGGTCAAACAGCATAAACCTGAGCTGATTAAAGCACATATCATCGCTTTTTTTGCCATGCTGGCAACCGTACCTTTGCCACTACTGCTGCCCATATTAGTGGATGAAGTGCTGCTTGATAAGCCGGGGCCGATTGTAGCTTTTTTACAGTTTTTTGGTTCGCCAGAGTGGTATGGTCCTGTGTATTACATTGCTGTGATTACCGCGATTACGATTATGCTACGCGGTATTGGACTCGGTTTGGGAGTTTGGCAGATGCAGCAATTTACAGTCATTGC
>JAADDM010000109.1 GCA_013153955.1 Gammaproteobacteria bacterium
TGTTGATCAATAAAACGGATGCAGTCATTACTGTGAATGAATCTATAGCTGTAGAATTGGCTAAGCGATATAAAATTCCTCGTCCTTTAGTAATTATGAATACTCCATCGCTGAGCATGATCGATATTAACGAAGATTTTAGAAATATAAACACACTACGTAAAAGTTTAAATATTAATAACAACGAGCCGATTATTTTATACCAAGGGGGGTTTTCGTCGAATCGTGGTTTAGAGAATTTAGTGCATGCCATGACGTATATTGACAAGGGTATTTTAGTTTTTTTGGGGTGGGGACCACTTGAGGCTCATTTGCGGAGGCTTTCAGAAAAACTAAATTTGACAAATAGAGTTTTTTTTCATCCGCCGGTACCGCAAGCAGAGCTGCTACATTATACTAAAGGAGCCACTGTAGGTGTAATTCCTTATCGTGCTACGAGCTTAAATAATTACTACTCAACACCCAACAAATTGTTTGAATATTTAATGGCAGGGATACCGGTGGTTGCAAGTGATTTTCCAGAGTTACGCCGTATAATTAAAAAATATCACATAGGTTTAACATTTGATCCTGAAGATCCTAAAAGTATTGCCGATGCAATAAATACACTCCTTACGAATTCAAGGCTTTACCGGCAAATGAAGAACAACATTAATGAAGCAATCGTACATTTTAATTGGGAAAGGGAGGCCCAAAAATTACTTGATCTATATAAAAATATATTAAACTGTAAGTAACATTTTTGAACCTAAACAGCTACACGTGAAGCAGAATCAATAAGAAAGTGGAAACGAGCAGTAGAGAGGTAAGTTTCCCCGAGCGAGACTTAAAGCTTATTATGATTTGCTAGCAAATTCGATTGGGAAAACAACGGACTTTCTAGTATTCATCAAAGTCGAGTCGAGCAGTTTCATGTTTAAAAGCACTAGTAAAGTTATGAAAAACTATAATAAGCAAAGGCTTTGCTTTTAAAGATATGGTGTATCATAGGCAAGTTCCAAAGCCAAGTAGAATGCACCTGTTGGCTGAAAAAATTAAGGAGCATAGGTATATTATCTAAACGATTTAAACACCTATCACAAAAGGTGCACCGAACCCCGGCTTCTCACCATGATTAAGACATTTAAAAAGCAAACCCCACCCTGGACTTGTTGGCTCATCTGGCTTGAGCTGAGGAAGCAAGGCTTGTAAAAAGCGCACCACGGGCTGGATCCTGGCCCGTCTGAAGAAACGCGGAGAGTAGAAAGCGTATCTTTTTTCTTAGCTTAGTATGCTTGCAGTGAAAAAAGGCGAAGATGAAAAGGCTGTACACCCTTAAGCCAGGAGAAAACCTAAAAGCTATGTCCTATTCCTAGCTAGGACGTAACTAGGACGTGGTGCAAGTGGGTACTCCGACTGTTATCTTAGGGCCCGGGAGATTATTAAGCGCTTCTTGGCGGTGAACTTTTTCACCCGCTTTTCCTTAACTGGGGTGCGCACCTGCGCCATGGCAAACCGGGCAGTCGAATTCTTAGCTCGCCTCACCGCCCACATTCCTATCAAGGCCCTCCAACTGGACGGGGGCAGTGAGTTTGTAGCGGAATAAAAATGCTAGTCCTGTGTGCTGAGTGAAGAGGTGTTGCATTCTACCGGAGAGCTCCAAACTCAGCGGTCAAGTGGAGCAAACGCAACGGACCTTCCGGGGAGAGTTCTACACTTTCCCCTCATCCACGAAGCTTTTGCACCCCAAAAGGAACTAAACGTCTATTGGGCCCACTGCGACCGCAAGCGGCCGCACTGGACTCTAGGTGGGGTGGCGACTGTGGAATACTCGGCTAAGATGCAAAAGGAATTGGTCATCAAAAAGTCGCAGATGTGTCGGCCGATTACATGCATTGACCCATTGGCGGTTGAGCTTTATTTTAAAGGATGTGGTAATGGCTGAGTCTTTGTACTGGGATGTAGGTAGTGTTAGGAGGTGGCGCGATAAATTTGGGCAAGCTTAAGTATTTTTTACAAATATGTTACGCAAATTTAACGCTTCCGCTTTTGAAGCGTAGGGAGTTAATTCAGTATTTTTTAATCACAGATATAAAATTAACATACGGCAATCGCATATTAGGATCTTTATGGGCTGTTCTGGATCCTTTAATGATGATGGGTGTTTATACATATTTGGTTGTTATTGTGTTTAACCGTGGAGGTCCACAATTTCCCATATTGCTATTTTCGGCACTCTTGCCTTGGAGATGGTTCACCTTTGCAATTTCCGGTTCAGCAAAAAGCTTAGTAAGCAAAGCGCGTTTGATTCAAACTGTCAATTTTCCTCGAGCAGCCTTACCGCTAACCCGCGTGCTAGTTGGATTAGTGAACTATATATGGGGGCTTTTTGCTTTGACCCCTTTGCTTTTGATATTTCACGCCAACTTAAATATTAATATATTGTGGCTGCCTTTTTTAGTCTTTGTCCAATTTATATTAACGGTTGGCCTTTCTTTTACACTTGCGATAATTGGAGTTTACTTTCGTGATATTAACAATATTTTACAATTTGTATTACGTTTATGGTTTTATCTATCGCCTGGACTTTATGACATCAATTCTTTGTCAATCTACCAAAACTACCAAAAATATATAGTGATTTATTTAATTATAAACCCTTTTGCCACACTGTTTGAGTCTTACAAAAATATTTTAGTGCGTGGTGAACCTCCAAACTCGTATATTTTAATTACTTTTTTAATTTCTATTGTAGTTTTTCTGGCTGGGTCTTGTTACTTTATAAAGCATGAGCAGAATATCGTGAAGGAGCTCTGAAATGCGAGTGATTATAGAAGCTCGAGGACTGGGTGTTAAATTTCCATTAAAGCAGCGCGCTAAGTTATTAAAAAGTTTTTTTATAAAAACTAAAACTGCTGCTTCCCCTCAAAATCATATGCGTTGGTTTTGGGCTCTTAAAAACATAGAATTTACGATACATCAAGGAGAAGTTATTGGCATTATCGGACGAAATGGGTCAGGCAAAACTACGCTTCTTCGAACAATAGCAGGAGTATATTTACCTGACGAAGGCCATCTCCTTGTGAGAGGCACACTTTCGCCTTTGCTATCAATTAACGCCGGATTCCAACGAGAGTTGAGCGGGTTTGAAAATATATATCTACAAGGTATATTATTAGGTTTTTCAAAAAAAGAAATCGATATGGTTATAGACGATATAATCCAATTTGCAGAATTGGAGAAGTTTATTTATTTGCCAATTAAAGCATACTCATCAGGTATGATGGCAAGGCTTGGCTTTTCTATAGCTGTACATTTAAAGAGAGATATATTGTTAATTGATGAAATCCTCGGTGTCGGGGATTCCAAGTTTCGAAGGAAAAGTCAACAAAAGTTGGCAGAACTTATTCAAAACAGTCGTACAACTGTTTTAATTTCAAGCCACAATTTTGAGTTTTTGAAGAAACAAGCTACGAGGATTTTGTGGCTTGAGCAAGGTGAACTAAAACTGTTCGGGGATCCAGAGTTTGTTATTCAGAATTACAATAAAAATAATTAACGCTTTTGTTTTTAGACTTAAATTATATATATACACACATTACATCTTTGTTTTAAACAGTCTAATAGAACTAGTGGGGAGGACCAAAGGCAAAAAATCGTCTTCAATAGCCCAAGTATCTGATTGTTGGTTTTTATGATAAAATCCAATTTTCTGCGCGGTGCAAAATTATATTAAGCAAGGAGAGGAGGTCTTGGTTAAAGTTTTAAATCTTTAGGTGATCATCAAAATTAGAATAGTGGTGCTTTAAGTATTTTACGAGGCTTCAAGCTTATATAAAGTGGTGTAAAGTATACTTGTGAGAGTTCTTACTGTTGTAGGTGCCCGCCCTCAGTTCATTAAGGCCGTACTGATTTCTAAGTCTCTTAGGAGCAAAGAGGGGGTACGGGAGGTTCTTCTTCATACCGGGCAACATTATGACGCAGAGATGAGTAACATTTTCTTTGAGCAACTTAATATCCCAGAGCCGGATTATTACCTAGGCATTGGTGGAGGGACTCATGGGCAAAATACGGGGCGCATGATCGAGGCTATCGAAGAAATTTTATTAAAAGAGCATCCAGACTGGGTACTTGTCTACGGTGATACCGATAGCACGCTGGCTGGTGCTTTGGCTGCCGTCAAGTTGCATATTCCTGTAGCTCACGTTGAAGCCGGGCTTCGCTCCTTTAATCGTCACATGCCTGAGGAAATTAATCGTGTACTTACAGATCACGCTGCCGACCTGCTCTTCGCCCCTACCCCTACGGCGGTGGAGAACCTTCGTCAGGAGGGGCTGCCCGAGTCGCGCGTGCGCTGGGTGGGTGACGTAATGTACGACGCAGCGCTGCACTTTGGTCGGCTGGCAGACCGCGTCAGCACGGTGCTCAAGCGGCTGGATCTGGAGTCCCGCGGCTACGTGTTGGCCACGGTCCACCGTGCTGAAAACACCGACGAACCTGCACGGTTGAAGGCTGTCTTCGAGGGGCTTTCCCAGGTGGCCGCAGAGCTCCCGGTAGTGCTGCCTCTGCACCCGCGCACCCGCAAAGCTCTCGAGCGGCTCGGCTGGCTCGAGCGCGCCCGCGAGCGGCTGCGGCTCATCGAGCCCGTAGGTTACTTGGACATGATGGCCCTTGAGAAGAACGCCCGCCTGATAGCCACCGACTCGGGCGGGGTCCAGAAGGAGGCCTACTTTTTCGGCGTGCCCTGCGTCACGCTGCGCGACGAGACCGAGTGGGTTGAGCTTGTGGAAGCTGGTTGGAACTTTTTGGCTCCACCACACGATGCTGAAACGGTTGCTCGCTTGATCCTTTCTAACCTAAATGCTCATGGCCGGCCCATCAAGGCCTATGGTGACGGCCATGCAGTGGAACGGATAGTGTCTGAGTTGATTAGACAGTAATGAAGATTTGGCTTGTCAACCATTACGCTATTCATCTCCAGCAGGCCGGGGGGACTCGTCATTTCACACTAGCACGAGAGTTAGTAAGGAAAGGCCATCAAGTTACTATTATTGCCTCAAGCTTTGATCATGCTACTCGGCGAGAAATACATTTGCTCGATGGAGAATTCTCACAGCTAGAGATTGTAGATGGTGTTCGCTTTTTGTGGTTGCGTACACCAACTTACAGTGGGAACGGCGTCCGACGGGTTTGGAATATGGTGGCTTTCGCCCGTAAAGTATACGGTTTACGGGCAGTGGACTTGGGCGGCCCACCCGATGTGATAATGGGATCGAGCCCTCATTTGTTTGCTGCTTGGGCTGCGGAACGTCTGGCCCGGCGTTATCGCGTTCCCTTCGTTTTGGAGGTGCGTGACCTCTGGCCACAATCATTAATTGATTTAGGCAGTTTATCTAGAAATCATCCTTTCGTACGAATGTTAGAGCGTATTGAAAAGACTCTTTATCAGAAAGCCTCACGTATAGTGACTCTTTTGCCTGCAGCAGGAGAGCATATTACGCAAAAAGGTGGTAACCCCGATCGCATTGTTTGGATTCCCAATGGTGTAGACCTGCGCTTGCTTCCCCCCCCATCACCCCCGAATGAGGCAGATACTTTTACTTTAATGTATGCAGGCGCCCACGGCTTGGCAAATAATTTAGATGTAGTTTTAGAGGCAGCTAAAATCTTGCAGGATATGCCGAATCCGCCGAAAATCAAATTTCATTTAGTAGGGGACGGACCATATAAAGAATACCTTATCCAAAAGGCAAAAATTTTACATTTAAATAATGTAATTTTTAGTCCGGCAATTCCTAAAAATAGAATTTATAATGTGTTGCAAGAGGCTGATGCGTTCTTGTTAACGTTGCGAAATTCTCCGGTTTTCCGTTGGGGGGTAAGTCCCAATAAATTATTTGATTACATGGCTATGGCACGACCAATAATTTTTTCTGCAACCACTCCCGCGGATCCTGTTAAAGAGGCGGGTGCGGGCATTTCGGTCCCGGCAGATGATCCTCGCTCCTTAGCTGAGGCGGCATTGTTGTTGGCTCACATGCCTTTGAAGGAGCGTTGGGAGATGGGTCTTCGCGGGCGTACTTATGTTGAGCGGCATCACTTGGTACCCCAACTAGCTATGCGTCTTGAAGAAATTTTGCAAGCAGCCATTGAAGATTCCTCAAGTGAACTCTAAAAAAGACGAAATATTTGTAACGATTGAATGCTTTTACCATAGCAACCTGACGTCATGTTGCTTTAATGAAACTACCAGTCGCCCCTTTGTGTCAGGCGTTAAGGCTTGCGGTGTTTACTGTGCCCCGAACCTATGACCTGTTCTTTTAAGTTCTAGCTTTTAATTCTATGCTTTCGGCCTTTAGAGCTCATACCTAGACGCAGTTTTTAATACTGTACTTATTATGAGTTTGGAGTTTGGCGGTTATTATGATATTGGTGTCTTAGCGTGGGTGGAAGTAGGTATTTGTTTTTGTAGATAAGCTGGTATGGGTGGATTGCAAGGCATCTTCTTTCGATTGCTTGATCGTCAGCATGCTATAGGTATGTTGCAAGATGCATATATAGATTTTAAGTGCATAGGGAGAAAATTTAAGCGTTCGATTTTTATGCCTGTCTTAAAGCGTGCTGCGACAGTCCTATTATTAATGGGCCGAGAGTTGTCATACCTTTCAAGGTGTTGAATTGTGCCAAGGTAGTGCTGCTCTTGGACCTCATGGTGCTTGCTGGAAACGTTTGCCATTTTCTAGTGCACCTCAAGGTTTTTAGATTAAAGCGCTTCGATGTCGGCGATACGCTGAAGGAAGCCTTATTATAAGTAAGGCTTTAAAACGATCAGGCTTGCTTCCCATCCGGGTTCCCATTACAGTTTGATAGGCTATGCACGCGCCCAAGAATGTAACGGTAAGCCTGTGTCATGCTGTTTTGCGGGCGGGTTGGGCGGCGTCTGTGCTGGTGGCCAGCGTTTTGCTATTGGCTTTATTTTTTGCCAAGGAGCGCTTGAGTGTAGCCCTTGGGTTGTGGGGGTGGTTGGGGGTTTCGGTTGCGTTGCTTTTTTTTGCCCTAGGGATAGGTTGGATCGTGCTGCATCCGGCTAGCCGACGGGAGCGGCTTTTGCTGGTTATGCTACATACATCGTTGGTTTTTGGTGGGCTTTATTTGTTCTTTCGGTTAATTGAGGTCGCTCTGCCGATCTCCGTCTTGGCGGTTGCGTACGGTTGGAGCTTGCTCTGGGTGTTTGGGGTTGTGTATTGGATTTCTTCCCGGCCTTGGTGTGTTTTTGGTACTGACGCCCCGGCTTTGGCCGAAATGCTTTTGGAGTCTAAAGATTTTAGAGTAGCTTGGGGACGTGATTGTTCTGACCAGCCGGCCGCTTATTTTTCAGAATTTAAATCATTTACTTCTGAAGGGACCCTAAGGTCATGCGCTGAGCTTGGGATACCGATTTACCACCTTTGGGTGGCTTATGAAGCTTTTTTAGGGCGGATTCCAGTGCAGTGGCTATCGAAGCGGGTGGCTTTGCTTTTTGAACCACCTGCGTTTTATATGGGAATTAAGCGGATATTAGACATCTTTTTTGTGCTAGTTTCGGCCCCGCTAGTTTTGCCTTTGGGGTTGTTGGTTGCATTATTAATCAAGTTAGATTCGCCGGGTCCGGTGCTTTTTGTGCAAACCAGAGTCGGCAAAGACGGCAGACCCTTTTTGATTTACAAGTTCCGCACTATGCTGGTGGATGTAAAGGGGGAAGCGGCCAAGTTCGCCACCGAGGAGGGTGACAGAATGACACGAATCGGGCGAATTTTAAGAAAGTTTCGGATTGATGAGGTGCCCCAGTTCTGGAATGTGCTTAAAGGAGAAATGAGTTTAATTGGACCTCGTCCGGAGCTTGTACCCTTTGCCCAGCGGTTCAACAAGACCATTCCCTACTATTTTTATCGGCATCGGGTGCGACCGGGGATTACCGGCTGGGCCCAAGTAATGCAGGGTTACGCTGCTAGCGAGGAAGAGACTCGGGCAAAACTAGAGTTCGACCTTTTTTATGTTAAAAACATTTCATTTTCGTTAGATTATTTAATTTTTTTAAAAACTATTAAAACTGTACTTACTGGATTTGGTGCCAAGTAAGCTGGAGTAGCAACAAATTTTTATACTTGTAAAGTGAAGCAAAAGCGGGCGTTTTTCATTCACCTCGACCAAAACTACGCCTCCCGTGTGGCCAAGCACCTTTTGGGCTTGCCCCATAACGAGGCCTTCGGGGTTTTCTGGGAAGCGTTTTTAAAAGGGGCCAAAGAGGGGCTTTGGATCGCGCCGCCTTCCCCCTTTCACGTCCTTGAGCTCCACGGCGGTTACCTGCTCCCCACCTTCCGCCGCATGTTCGAGGAGGTCTCGGGAGGCCTTTGGGTGCGCCCCTGGCAGGAGGTCGTCCGGCGGCAGGCGGAGAGGAGGGGCCTGGTCCTCGAAGACCTTCTCACTTCGGAGGGCTCTTGGGAGCGGCCCGCCGACCTCGACCCGCTTTGGGATCTTTTGGACCTCGAGCTCTCAGGCTCGTTCTACGAGCGCACCGAACAGGCGGCCCGCTTTATCGCCGGAAGGCTCGGTCTCGGGGAGGGAGCGTTTCGGCTCCCCTTCGTGGCCACGCTCTCCCGGCTGCTCGCCTTTCGCTCCCTCGAGGCCGCCCGCAGAGAGCGGCTCGCCGACCTCGTGGATTTGGTGATGGCGGCGACCGTGGCCCCTTATGCCGACGCGATCGGCACCGACCGCTACCTCAGGGAGGCCCTTCTTCGCCTTGGGCTGCACCAAGCGGCCTACTCCGGCCGGGACCGAGAGGTTTTGGCCTTCGCTCGCTGGCTTAGGATGAGGCGCGATGAAGCGGAACGTCAAAGCCTTTCGTGAACTAAAGGGCGGACGGATCGTGATGGTGACCGCCTACGACTACCCCACCGCCCGCCTCGCCGAGGAGGCCGGGGTGGACGCGATCTT
>JAADDM010000287.1 GCA_013153955.1 Gammaproteobacteria bacterium
TCATAAATGACACAGGCGCCACAGCGGGGCTTGCGTGCGGTGCAGGTATAACGGCCATGTAAAATCATTAAATGGTGGGCTGGAATAATAAACGCTTTAGGAATGACCTTGAGCAGCTTCATCTCAACTTCGAGTACATTTTTACCAGGTGCCAGTTTGGTTCTATTTGAGACTCTAAAGATGTGCGTGTCCACGGCCATTGTCGGGTGACCATAGGCAGTATTTAACACCACATTAGCCGTTTTACGCCCCACGCCGGGAAGGGCTTCTAAATCGGCTCGGTTGTCGGGTACGACTGAATCATGTTGTTCTACCAGCATCTTGCAGGTTTTAATCACATTGGCGGCTTTGGTGTTAAACAGGCCAATGGTTTTAATATAGGTTTTCAGGCCGTCTACACCTAGGGCATAGATGGCTTCAGGGGTATTCGCAACAGGGAAGAGCTTATCGGTGGCAATGTTCACGCCTTTATCGGTCGCTTGGGCGGAGAGGATGACGGCAATCAACAGCTCAAAGGGCGTGCTGTAATTAAGCTCTGTCTCAGGGTTGGGAATGGCTTCGCTTAAGCGTTCAAATATTTCTTGGCGTTTCTGTTTGTTCATAAGTCACTTTGTTGGCTCTATCGGGTTATGAGTCTGGGTGAAGATTTTAGTCAAGCATTTTGGTTATGAGTACTGGTTATGAGTTTGGGTTGATAGGGCTACTTACTGCAATTTGAATGCCTAAAGCATTCTGTTGCTTACTGAGTTTTTTGGCATCAATGTAGTTTTTATAAGCGATGATGAGCCCTAACCCAATGAAAGCACCAGGGGGTAAAATCGCGAGCAGCACACCTTGATAGCTATCACTAAAGTGAATGGTCCAATCACGAGCGCCTTCACCAAACATTAGGTAGGCCTGGTCAAATAGTGTTCCACTGCCAATCATCTCACGTGCCGCACCCAGCAGTACCAAAATAAACAGAAAGCCTAGCCCCATAAAAAAGCCATCGAGAAGGGCTTTATCAACGGTATTTTTGGACGCATAAGCTTCTGCACGACCTAAGATGGCACAGTTGGTGACGATGAGGGGGATAAAAATACCCAGTATGCCGTGTAGTGTATGAAAATAAGCATTCATTAACAGGTCGATGACAGTAACAGCGGTGGCGATAATGGCAATAAAAACAGGGATACGAATCTCATCAGAGACGTGATCTCTAATCAACGAAACCAAAACATTAGAGAGCATGAGTACAACCAGTGTTGCCAGTCCGAGCCCTAGGCCATTAACGGTATTATTAGAGACCGCCAATAGTGGGCACAGCCCCAAAAGAGCAACCAGTGCTTGGTTGTTCTTCCACAGTCCGTTATCCATAATCTGTTTGTACTCGCTCCAGCGCGACTTTTTAAGGCTGCTCGCTGAGGGAGTCGATTCAGAAGCGCTTGATGCGTTACTCATAGAGTGTGTCTCCAGTCTGATTGATTAGCTGCAATGCGCGTTTAACAGCGCCAACAACGGCTCTAGGCGTGATGGTTGCGCCTGTAAATTGGTCAAAATCTCCGCCATCTTTTTTAACGGCCCAACGCGCTTCGTTATCCTCTCTTAGGCTACGGCCATTAAACTCAAGAATCCAAGGGTTTTTATAAAGTTCAATTTTGTCACCAAGGCCGGGCGTCTCTTTGTGCTTGAGTACCCGAACCCCTGATATTCTGCCATCAGGCAGTACGCCAATCAGCATGTAGATATTGCCGCTATAGCCATTGGGGGCAATGGCGCTAAAAATAATCCCAGCAGGTTGGTCGTCTAGTCGAGCACGATAGACAGTAACGGGGCTTTCTGCGCCCAGAGCGGCTAACTGCTCAGGATCGGTTATTTCGAGTGTATCGCTTAAAGGGTCGTTATTGTAGAGGGCGTCAGGCAGCACCTGATTAAAGGTGTTTAGCAGGGTCTCTTTTTCGGCCTGTGCAATATAAGGGGCCGTGACATAGCGCACACCCAGTAGCAGAACAATACAGACAAAAACAAACAGGCTGAGCTTTAGGGCTGAATGGGTCATCGCTTTGAGTAGCACAGGGGTTGGGATTTCTGTTGATTGACTCATAACTTCCTTCCTTATCGACGGTGACCAAATACACGGGGTTGCGTGTACTGGTCAATTAAAGGTACGGCGATGTTCATTAAAATAATGGCAAATGCGATGCCATCAGGAAAGGCACCCCAACTCCGAATAACATAGACCAATATACCAATGCCTGCGGCATAGATAAAACGGCCTTTTGGGGTGGTGCTGGCGGTGACAGGATCAGTAATAATAAAGAAAGCAGCCAGCATCGTCCCGCCGGAGAGTAGGACAAAATCAACCGGCGGATAGGTTGCAGGGTCAATGCTATGAAAAATAAAGCCCATCAGTGCGAGGCTACCTAGAAAACCAACCGGAAATTGCCAGCGAATGGCTCGGATATAGAGCAGCCATAATCCTCCCAGCATAAAGATAAGATTGATCCACTCCCAACTCGTAAAGCCAAATAGATAATGGCTTTTTTGGGTTTCTGCACTCATTATTGGGTTAAGGGTTTCTACGACACTGATGCCCTGAGAAACGCCTATTCGCATCTCATTTAAAGGGGTTGCCCCACTGATTGCATCCAAAGACATGCCTGGAATTTCCCCTGTAAATACAAGGTGGGCGGCGTCCATAAAGCCCATGTAGTATCCCGTGACTTCGGAAGGGGCAACCCACATGGTCATCTGAATGGGAAAGGAGATGAGTAGAAAGGCATAGCCCAACATTGCTGGGTTAAAAGGGTTGTAGCCTAAGCCACCATAGAGGTGTTTACCAAAAATAAGGGCAAATGCACTGCCTGAGATAATTAACCACCAAGGTGCACCAGGCGGAATACAGAAGACCAAGCCTGTGATGGTGATGAGCGCACTCATGTCGGTTAAAAAGGGCATGACAGGGCGGCCGCGAAGCTTAAGCATCGTGTATTCAACGACGATGAGGGTTGCGACCGCCAATAACCACTGGATGACGATGCCAAAGCCAAAGAAATAGATGTAAGCGATTAAGGCAGGAAAGGCCGCTACCTGTACCTGTAGCATGACTTTACGCACGTTTTGGGCGTTATGCGTATAAGGGGAGGAGGTGGGAATAGGGGCGTTCACTTAATTAGATTCCTGTTGCTTAGCGGCCTTACGTTCAGCCGCGCGTTTACGGGCTGCTGCCATCGCTTTTTGACGTTTATTTTGTACCGAGTCTTGACCCGTTGATGGGGTGTCTACATTTTGAGTGCGCGAAGGCTCAGGCTTACGCGCTGCTTTAGCCGCTAACTTTGCGCGCTCAACCGCAAGCTTACGGGCAGCTTCTTTTTCAGAAGCTGCAGTCGGCTCACTGGCAACGGTTAAATCAGTTTGCGTGGCTTTATTAACAGCGCTTGTATCAGGTTCATCCGCTATTTTGGGCACACTATTTTTTTCAGCAGCTTTGGCTTGAGCGCGCTTTTTAGCAGCTGCCATCGCCGCTTTCTTGGCGGCCTCTTTGGCAGAGTTTTTAGTCGCATCTTCTGTTATTTTTTGGTCGCTATTTTTTTTAGCGGCTTTGGCTTGAGCACGCTTTTTAGCAGCCGCCATCGCCGCTTTCTTGGTGGCCTCTTTGGCAGAGTTTTTAGACGTATCTTCTGTTATTTTTTGGTCGCTATTTTTTTCAGCGGCTTTGGCCTGAGCGCGCTTTTTAGCAGCCGCCATCGCTGCGTTACGTGCGGCTACTTTTGGATTCTTTTCATCCCCAGCGGCTTTGCTGGCTTTTTTAGCTGCATCGATGGCCTTTTGGCGTGCCGCAGGAATAGGTTTCGTCTCCGATGGAGTCACTGGACTGGCTTCAGAAGAGGGGGCTACTGAACCAGTTGCTGAGTCAGAGTCCAGCCCCGTGGCTTGTTTGGCTGCACGTTTTGCTGCGGCCGCACGAGCAGCCGCTGCCGCTGCACTGGATTTTTTGGTGTTTTTGGCGGCGGATTCGCCCGCTTCTGAAGCTTGAGCGGCCTGCTTTTTGACAGCCGCTTTTTTCGCTTTAAGCCTCGCTTCACGTTCCTGCTTCTCGCGCTCAATACGGGCGAGTTTAAACTCATGTCGCTGCTTGGCCAACTCGACCGCTTTAGCCTCTTGATGAATGGATTTTATTTCTGATTTTGCATGTCGATAATATTGCACCAGTGGAATGTGGCTTGGACAGACATAACTACAGCAACCACACTCAATACAGTCTGATATATTGAGCTTTTCTACTTTCTCAAACTCATGGGCTTGGCTATGCCAATACATCTGCTGCGGCAGTAGATTGACAGGGCAGGCATCCATACACTCGCCGCATCGAATACACGGCATCTGCATCTGTTGTGGTTCAGGTGGGTTAGCAAGAATACAGTTCGTGGTTTTGATCACTGGCACATGGTTGTTCAATACTTGAAAGCCCATCATTGGTCCGCCCATAATGAGCGGGTAGTTGATGGGGGTAAGCGGTTCTGCAGCTTGGACTAAATACTCAAAAGGGGTGCCGATTAACGCTTTAATATTAAAGGGCTTTGCTAGCCCTGTTCCAGATACCGTGACCAAGCGTTCTGTTAAAGGTTCACCTAGGTGAACCGCACGGTAGATGGCTGCAAAGGTTGCCACGTTCATCATTAACAACCCCAAATCAATGGCGTGTGTTTTTTGAGGCATCTCAATGCCAACCAGTTCCTGAATCAGCTGTTTTTGTCCGCCCATCGGATAGGCGGTTTCAACAGTGATGATGGAGACAATACTATCTTGAGCAGCGGCTTGCATTGCTTGAATCGCTTGTGGCTTATTTGACTCAATACCACAGAGCACTTTTTGTGCACCGAGTGCCTGCGCAGTAAAAAGCGCGCCTTGGATAATCTCTTCTGCTTGGGTCTGCATGAGCAGGTCATCACAGGTGATAAAAGGCTCGCACTCAGCTCCGTTAATTAGGAGGGTATGTACCTTGCCTTGCACTTTTGGAATTTTAGCGTAGGTTGGAAAGCCCGCACCGCCCATGCCGATGATTCCTGCATTAAAGAGTGTCTCTTTTAGCGCTTGTGGGGAGTCTGGAGCCTTGCCTGAACTGTTCAGTACATTCTCAAGGGCGAGGTGTTTTAAGTCAGGCTTGAGAATAATTGATAGCCCATCTAGCCCTGAAGCATGTGGTAGTGGGGCTGGCTCAATGGCTTCAATCGTTCCTGACGTTGGTGCGTGAATGGGCACAACAAGTGCCTTAGAAGCGTCTTTATGCGATCGTGCAATCAGCTGATTTTTTTTGACGTAGCTTCCAACCTTAACCAACAACTCCGCAGGCTGTCCTACGGGTTGCTGTAGCGGCAAAATAAGACGGTCAGGAATAATCTGTGCTCGAATGGGTTGTCGCGCTGACAAAGATTTGTAGTGTGCGGGAAATACGCCGCCATGAAAGCGGTGTAAAAGACGTTTTGCCATCGGGTAGACAACGGCAATGGCTTGAATGGCTTGGCGGATTAAAGGGAGTTGTGCCATTAGAGATCTCGCTCGTTAATGGTAACTTGCTCTTTGGATATTTGAATAATGGCTGTTTCTGCGGGGTCCGGCCACTGCCAAGTTTGCGGAGAGACTTTAGGCGGTAGCATATCAATACAGTCAACAGGGCAAACAGGCACGCATTTTTCACAGCCGGTACACTCCGATTGAATGACGGTGTGCATGAGTTTGGTCGCGCCTAATATCGCATCGACAGGACAAGCCTTAATGCAGAGTACGCAGCCGATACAGACATCCTCATCAATAAAGGCGGTCTCCTTAACAGCGGGGGCTTCATTTTCGGCATCCATCTCTTTGGGTTCAAGGCCTGTGATTTCGGAGATAAGAATCATGACTTCATGCCCGCCTGGGACGCAGAGGTTCACCTCGGTCTCTTCGTTAGATAGCGCGTCTGCATAGGGTTTACAGCCCGGGAAACCACACTGTCCACACTGCGTTTGCGGCAAAATTTTATCAATCTGCTCTGAGACGGGGTTGCCTTCGACTTTAAAGCGAATCGCGGCATAGCCTAGAAGCAGGCCAAAGATGAGTGCCAAACCGACAAAAATAATAATTGCTTCAATCATATTCAATCACTCTGCCTGTTTATACCAATCCGCCAAAGCCCATAAAGGCCATGGACATAAGCCCAGCAGTAATCAGTGCGATGGGAGCGCCTTTAAAGGGGCCTGGAACATCGGCAACATCAATGCGTTCACGAATGGAGGCAAATAGCACCATGACCAGCGTAAAGCCCACCGCAGCGCCAAACCCAAAGACAGCCGATTCGATAAAGTCGTTTTTTTCTCCGACGTTTAGCAGAGCAACGCCTAATACAGCACAGTTGGTGGTGATAAGGGGCAGATAGATTCCGAGTACTTGGTAGAGTGCTGGGCTGGTTTTATGAATGGCCATTTCGGTAAAGCCGACCACAGCTGCGATGGCTAAAATAAAGGCGATGGTTTGCAGATACTCTAAGCCAAAAGGCTGTAGAAGGTAGGTATAGATGATGTAACTGAGTACGGAGGATAGGGTGAGTACAAACGTCGTTGCAAGCCCCATGCCTAAAGCGGCATCTGTCTTTTTTGAAACCCCCATAAAAGGGCAGAGCCCCAGAAATTTAACCAATACGAAGTTATTGACGAGTACGGTACTGATCAAAATTAAAACGTAATCTTGCATTGGAGCTCCTATGTGGTTTCTTGTTAAGAGAGCGGTGTATTACTTAACGCGCATCCCAGGTTTTGAACCTTCGTCAGGAGAGAGGATATAAAGATCACTTCCGCCCGGTCCTGCGGCTAATACCATGCCTTCAGACATGCCAAAACGCATTTTTCTAGGAGCTAGATTTGCGACCATCACGGTTAATTTTCCAATCAGCTCTTCAGGTTCATAGGCCGATTTAATGCCTGCAAACACTTGGCGCTGTTCAAACCCGATGTCTAGGGTCAGTTTTAGGAGTTTTTTCGCTTCAGGGACGGCTTCGGCATTGACGATTTTAGCAATACGTAGGTCGATTTTTGCAAAGTCATCAATCGAAATTTCTTCTGCTAAAGCATCAAATTCTGGTGCATCACTTGTTGAACTTTCTGCTTTAACTTGTTTGGATTGCTTAGCGGCTTTTTTATCGCCTTTCTTACCATCCGGTGCGGTCGAACCCTTTCCTAATGAGCTGGCTGAGGCTTCGACCATCTTCTCGATAGGCGCCATTTCAAGACGCGTTAGCAGCGCCTTAAACTTGTTAATTGAATGGCCCATCAGTGGGGTTTGAATATCGTCCCAATGACAATTATCAAGGTTTAAGAACGCATTTGATTTCTCTGCTGTGATAGGCAGTACGGGCGTTAAGTAGGACATCAATACACGGAACAGGTTTAAACTGACGCTGACACATTCGTGTAGTTCGGCCTCTTTCCCTTCTGTTTTTGCCAGTACCCAAGGGGCAGCTTCGGCAATGTATTCATTGGCTTTATCAGCAAGTGCCATAATTTCACGCATTGCATGACCATAATCTCTGCCCTCATAGAGCGCAGCAATCTCTTCTGATTTATCGGTAAAACTTTGATACAGCGCAGCCATCTCAGGTGACCACTGGTCGTTTAATTTACCGTCAAATTTCTTCATAACAAAGCCGGCACTGCGGCTGGCGATATTAACCACTTTACCGACTAAGTCAGAGTTTACGCGCTGTGCAAAGTCCTCTAGGTTTAGGTCGATGTCATCAATGCGGCTGGTGAGCTTAGCTGCATAGTAGTAGCGTAAATATTCTGGGTTAAGGTGTTCAAGATAGGTTTTCGCCATGATGAACGTACCACGTGACTTGGACATTTTTTGACCATCTACAGTTAAGAAACCGTGGGCAAAAATGGCGGTAGGGGTTCTGTAGTTAGAGCCGGAGAGCATCGCTGGCCAAAACAGAGCGTGGAAGTTGATGATGTCTTTACCAATGAAGTGATACAGCTCAGTGGTTGAGTCTTCCTGCCAATACTCATCAAAGTTAAGGTCTGATTTATCACAAAGCGCTTTAAAACTCGACATGTAGCCGATAGGCGCATCTAGCCAAACGTAGAAGTATTTGCCTGTTTCCCCCGGGATTTCGAAGCCAAAGTAAGGCGCGTCACGGGAGATATCCCAACCGCGTAGTCCACTCTCTAGCCACTCATCTAGTTTGTTGGCAATTTGGGTTTGTAGATGGCCTTCACGCGTCCAGCTTTTTAGCATGTCTTCAAATTGATTCAGCTCAAAGAACAGATGGTCGGTATCTTTCTCAATAGGCGTAGCCCCAGAAACGGCCGATTTCGGGTTAATAAGATCTGTAGGGCTATAGGTTGCGCCACAGGCTTCACAGTTATCACCGTATTGGTCTTCGGTCTTACATTTTGGGCAGGTGCCTTTAACGAAACGATCAGGTAGAAACATCTCCTTCTCAGGGTCGTAATATTGTGAGATGGTTTTGCGAGAGATATAGCCTTTATCTTTCAGACGAAGGTAGATGTGCTCTGCTAAAGTACGGTTCTCTTCTGAGTTGGTACTGTGATAGTGGTCAAACTGAACATTAAACCCAGCAAAATCTGCTTGGTGATCCTCTGATGATTTTGCAATCAGTGCTTCGGGCGTAATGCCTTCTGCTTGTGCGCGCAGCATAATCGGTGTGCCGTGTGCATCATCTGCACAGACGTAGGTACAGGTGTGTCCGCGCATCTTTTGAAAGCGTGACCAGATATCCGTTTGTATGTACTCGACCAAATGGCCTAAGTGAATAGGGCCGTTGGCATAAGGAAGAGCACTGGTAATTAGGATTTTTCTTGGAGTTTGTACGCTGTCTGACATCAGGGGATTTCCACTTTATAGCTAGGGCTTT
>JAADDM010000039.1 GCA_013153955.1 Gammaproteobacteria bacterium
CCCTATTCCCTTCAAAAACAGGGTCTTAAAACCCAAAAAGCCATTTTAACCAGGCCTGGTTAAAATGGCTTTTTTGTGACTTGATTTTATTATTAAAACCGCGAGTTGCTTTTTATTCACCCTGCGATAACAGACCCAGCGTTACGAAGTGGCTTGATGCAAACTCAGTACCTTTTTAAATACATCAGGATCTTTAATTTGGGTCATTTCTCCTTCACGGGGCATACATTTATCTTTCAACCGCGACAGTAAAAAACGTAAAGAGGCTAATCGTAGTGCTGCTGGCCAAGCAGCCTGTTCCGCTTCGGTAAGTGGGCGCTGTGTCTGATAAGCAGCCAACATCGCATCCACTTTATCGGCATCAAAATGAATGTCCGAAACTGCTTCGGTATTCACTCTCGCCCAATCATTGACCATCACCGCTAGGTCATATAAAAATGCTGCATTACACGCGTAATAGAGGTCAATAATGCCCGTGAGGGTATCGCCATCAAACAGCGCATTGTCACAGAATAGGTCGGCATGAATAACCCCTTGCGGCAGATGCGCCCAGTCGACCTTGGCCTGATAAGCCAGTTCAGCCTCAACAATGGCACGCTCTTCTGCACTTAGCTGTGCGCCAATTTCTTGGTAGGTCGCTTGCATCCAATCTAGGCCACGGTCATTGCTGCGCACCTGCTCATAGTCCTGACCTGCTTTGTGAAAACGCGCTAACTGCTCGCCCATCACTGCACACTGACGTGTAGAGGGGTGATCGACCCCGCCACCGGTTAAGCGTTCGACCAAAGCCGCGGGTTTATCACACAGCGTTTTCAAATACCCTTTAGTTCGGGTCGGCATCGGCTGTGCCGTTGGGATTTTATGTTCGGCCATAAAAGCCATAATATTTAAAAAGTACGGTAACTCTTCAAAGCTATGGTGCTCAAAAATGGTTAATACAAACTGCTGACGCACGCCTTGTTGAGTCGTATTTACAAAGTAGTTAGTATTCTCTATGCCAGCACTGATGCCCTCAAAACTTTCAAGCGTTCCGACATCGTAATCTTCTAAAAAGTGAACTAGCTGGGTCTCTGTAACGACGGTATAGACAGACATAAATAGGGTCTCTAAGTAGGGTCTCAGGCTAAGGGCTAACAGCGTCTAGGGTGAATAAATTCAACACGGGACGAATAAGCTAAAAAGCACTCGTGGATAGTTGGTAAAATAATGCGATAAATTTTACCATACCGAGCCTGTAAATGACTGAATCAATCACCGAATCCACTCCGCAAATCATCACCCAGCCTAATAGCCCATTTATTATGGTCGATGGCTCCTCCTACTTGTTTAGAGCATTTCACGGAATGCCGCCTTTAACCAATAGCAAAGGCCAAGCAACTGGAGCGATTTTTGGCGTCATTAACATGCTAGGAAAGCTACTCGAAAAATATCAGCCTGAAAAAATGGCGGTTATTTTCGATGCCAAAGGCCCCACCTTTCGTAACGAAATGTATTCGGAATACAAAGCACACCGCCCGCCTATGCCAGATGAGCTACGCAGCCAGATTGATCCAATTCTGGAAATTGTTAAAGCGCTAGGCCTGCCCCTCTTGGTGATTGACGGCGTGGAGGCCGATGATGTTATGGGCACATTGGCACAACAGGCAACCGAGGCCAAGCTTGAGACCCTTATCTCTACGGGAGATAAAGATTTGGCGCAACTGGTCAATGAGCATGTCACCCTCATTAATACCATGACGAATACCCTCTCTACCCCTGAATATGTGGTTGAGAAGTTTGGCGTACGTCCCGATCAAATCATTGACTACCTAGCTCTAATGGGGGATAGCGCCGATAATATCCCCGGTATTCCTAAGTGTGGGCCTAAAACAGCAGTTAAGTGGCTTAACTCTTTTGGTAGCCTAGATAATCTGGTTGAGAATGCCCCGATGATTGGCGGAAAAATTGGCGAAAACCTGCGAAACAACCTAGAGCAATTAGAACTATCACGCAAACTCACCACGATTAAATTGGATTGTGACCTGCCCCTCGGCTTAGATGAACTACAGCGCAAGCCTGCGGATATGGCACGCCTACAAGAACTGTTTGCCGAATATGATCTAAAAAGCTGGCTTAATCAAGTGATGAATGGCCAAGTGCCCTTTACCCAAACCACTGGCACACAAGCGCCTGCGCCCTTAAAGCCAGCCGAGACAAATGATGCCGGTGAAGCCATTACCACCACCTCGGTTGAAAGTGCAGCCACAACCACCGCCAAACACTATGAAACCATCTATATGCCTGCGCAATTTGAGCGTTGGATAGAGCGTATTGAAGCCGCAGATTTATTTGCCATTGATACCGAAACCACCTCTTTAGACACGCAACAAGCCCAAATTGTTGGTATCTGTTTGGCGGTTAAAAACCCCAATGATGACCATAACCTAGCCTGCTACATTCCATTAGCACACGATTACGAAGGTGCGCCTGATCAACTTGATTTAAACAAAGTACTTAATCGCTTAAAACCTATCTTAGAAGACCCAAATGCAGCTAAATGTGGTCAAAACCTAAAATATGACTGGCATGTTCTAAAAAACCACGGCATTACGCTTCAAGGTATTCAGTTTGATACCATGCTGGAGTCCTACAGCCTAAACAGCATCGCCACGCGCCATAATATGGACGATTTAGCCCTTAAATACCTTAATCACCGCACCACACATTTTGAAGAGATTGCCGGTAAAGGCAAAAAGCAGCTCACTTTTAATCAAATTCCAATAAAAGAAGCCGCACCCTATGCCGCAGAAGATGCTGATATTACCCTGCAACTTCACCAAACACTTTGGAAACAGTTAGAAGCAGAACCTAGCTTAAAGTATGTCTTTACCGACATAGAAATGCCTTTACTGCCTGTTTTAGCACACATGGAACGAAATGGTGTCTTGCTAGATACAGCCATGCTGGCACAACAGAGTGAAGAGATTACCCAAAAATTGGCCGATTTAGAGCAAAAAGCCCACCTCATTGCAGGCGAAGCCTTTAACTTAAACTCCTCTAAACAGTTGCAAGTGGTGCTATTTGAAACCCTTGAGCTGCCCATTATTAAAAAGACTCCGAAAGGTCAGGCCTCAACCGCAGAACCTGTTTTAGCAGAGCTGGCAGAACAGGGTCACGAGATGCCTACCCTTATTTTAGAGTACCGTAGCCTAGCCAAATTAAAGTCTACCTATACCGACTCTCTGCCTAAACAGATAGATCCTGATTCTGGCCGTATTCACACCTCCTATATGCAAGCGGTCGCCTCAACCGGTCGCCTCTCATCTACCGAGCCCAACCTACAGAACATCCCGGTGCGCTCTGCTGAAGGGCGTCGTATTCGACAAGCCTTTATTACCCGTCCGGGCTACACGATGGTAGCAGCCGATTACTCACAAATCGAACTGCGTATCATGGCGCACCTTTCAGGCGACGAAGGCTTACTTAACGCCTTCTCACAAGGCATCGACATTCACCAAGCCACCGCTTCTGAAATATTTGGCATCGCTGTAGATGAAGTCACAACCGATCAACGTCGTAACGCCAAAGCCGTCAACTTCGGCCTAATTTACGGAATGTCTGCATTTGGATTAGCCAAACAGCTAAATGTATCGCGTGGCGTGGCGCAAGAGTATATCAACCTCTATTTTGCACGTTATCCCGGTGTTTTAAATTACATGGAAAATACCAAAGAGCAGGCCAAAGAGACAGGCTATGTTGAAACCCTAAAAGGTCGTCGCCTTTATCTGCCTGACATCAATGCTCGTAATGGCCAGCTGCGCCAATATGCAGAACGCACCGCCATCAACGCGCCAATGCAGGGAACGGCAGCCGACATTATTAAAATTGCCATGATAAAAATGGAAGCTTGGCTAACCGAGTGCGATTTAGACCTACAGATGCTCATGCAGGTACACGATGAACTGGTCTTTGAAATTGCCGACAAAGACTTAAATGCGGCTAAAGTAGAAATAAAACGCATTATGGAGAGTGCTTTAGCGCTAAAAGTACCGTTGATTGTCGATATTGGTCAAGGTATAAACTGGGATGAAGCGCATTAAAAAACACTTAATGTATGAACTCTACCTACCCGCTTAAATTTAAAACATGTAGATACACGTGGTACAATGTATCTACAATAAAACAGATTAATTAAGTACGCTTAACTTGCAACCGTCCGTACCCCTCCCCATTTAAGAGCCCTACTATGAAAAAAGCCATTAATATTCGCTTAGATGAAACCTTACTATCAGACCTAGACTCTTATGCTAAAGAGTTAGATAGGACACGTACGTACCTGATCGAAAAATCTGTTAGTGCTTATTTTGATACCTTAGATGAGTTAATTGCAGACCAACGCATTGATCAGATAAAACAGGGACAAACGGAGGTTTATTCACTAGAGCAGGTTGCCGCAAAACTAGGCTTGGAATAATGTTTAAAATTTTGATTCCAAAACCCGCACTGAAAGAACTCTCTAAAATTGATAAACCAAACCAGCGCCTTATTTATGACAAAATAAAAACATTGGAATCTGGTGACTTTTCTCAAGACAGAGCACTAAAAGGTAAACATCAAGGTAAGTATAGAAAACGCGCTGGAAATTACCGAATCATCTACCTAAAAGAGGGGGATATTCTTGTCATCACCTTAATTAGAATTGCACACAGAAAAGAGGTTTATTAAGCCTCTACACTTTCAGCAATACTTAGCCCTTAAAAATACATTCAGCCTATTCCGTTTAAACCTCCATACCTCTTTTGGCACGGGATGTTTCAGCGATAACCCCTAAATAAAGACCCCTCATGAGCAGCCAACCCCCTAATAACATCGCACTAGACGTGCTTCAGTCTATCTTTGGTTACAATGAATTTAGAGCCCAACAAGCTGAAATTATTGACGATATTATTCAAGGCCGAGACAGCTTTGTACTGATGCCCACTGGCGGCGGTAAATCCCTCTGTTATCAAATTCCAGCCCTAGTGCGCTCAGGCACAGCCATCGTAATCTCCCCACTGATTGCCCTAATGCAAGACCAAGTTTCCGCACTTAAAGCCTATGGCATACGTGCAGAGTATTACAACTCAAGCCTAGATCCAGACACCGAACATGAGATAATGCGTCAACTGCACATGGGTGAGCTAGACCTGCTCTACGTCTCACCAGAGCGCCTACTACAACCTGCTTTTTTAAGCCAGTTGCAAAGCCTGCCTATTTCACTGTTTGCCATTGATGAAGCTCACTGTATTTCACAATGGGGCCATAACTTTAGACCAGAATATGCTCGAATAGGCGCGTTAAGAGCCCTCTTTCCAGACGTACCTTTTATCGCCTTAACCGCCACGGCCGACCATGCTACCCGCCACGATATTTTGGATAAATTGCACTTTAATCAGCCCCAAGTGCATATCAGCAGTTTTGATCGGCCTAATATTCGCTATACCGTTATGGAAAAGCGCCAGCCGCTTAAACAGTTGGCAACTTTTTTAGAGGATCATAAAACAGAGTGCGGCATTGTCTACGCCCTAAGCCGTAAAAAAGTAGAAGAGGTTGCAGAGAACTTAAAAGGCCTTGGTTATCGAGTCAAAGCCTATCATGCAGGCCTGCCTAGCGATGTTCGCCAAAGTGTACACCAAGGGTTCTTACGTGATGAAATCGACATTGTGGTCGCAACCGTCGCTTTTGGAATGGGCATTGATAAATCTAACGTGCGCTTTGTCGTGCATTATGACCTACCCAAAAATATTGAAGGCTATTATCAAGAAACCGGGCGTGCAGGGCGTGATGGCCTAGATTCCGAGGCACTACTGCTGTTTGGAATGCAGGATGTGGCCACCGCAAAATACTTTGTTGAAAATGTACCAGATGAAGAGCAGCGTCGCATTGAAAACTTTAAACTCTCTAGCATGGTTAACTTTGCAGAAGCGCAAAACTGTCGCCGCAATGTCCTACTAAACTACTTTGGCGAGCCCAGCCACAAACCCTGCGGAAACTGCGATGTCTGCCTAAACCCACCCACCCTGTTTGATGGCAAAGTAGCCGCCCAAAAAGCCCTATCCTGTGTTTATAGACTCGGAGAATCTTTTGGTGCAAAACATATTATTGATGTATTAAGAGGCATGGATAATGAACGTATCCGCAGCTTAAATCATAAAGAGATTAGCACCTATGGCGTGGGCAAAGACTACTCAGCCCATGAGTGGAACAGTATCTTGCGCCAATTAATTCACCTAGGCTACCTCTATCAGGACATTCAAAACTACTCCACCCTCAAGCTTACCCAAAGCTCTGGTGATCTTCTAAAAGGTAAAATAGAGTTAGATTTGGCATTTCCTAAAAAAGAGGTGAAAGGCGGGAAAAAACGCACCACAAGCGGTAAAAAGTCCTCAAAAGACAGCTTGCTCGATAAAGACAGAGCGTTATTTGAAGAGCTTAGAACGCTACGTAAAGAGATTGCCGACAGTGAAGACATCCCCGCCTACCAAGTATTTGGCGATGCCGCACTGGTTGAAATGGCACAACAACGCCCAACTGACGACTCTGAATTGCTCAGAATAAGCGGAGTCGGGGAAACCAAACTGGCACGCTTTGGCTTTGAGTTCTTAAACTGCCTAAGACAGAATCAACATCTTTAGAAATAGAGAACAACCAGGCCTGTCTGTTTAGAAAAGTGTTAAATAAGCCTGATATTAACGTGTATTGCTTAGATAAGCTCTTTTGTGTTTAGTATCCACAAAGACAGGGTTATACGCCCTGTTTTAAAATACAGAAGCAGTAGCCCGCTTTGCCCTCTCTCACCGTTGTCACACCAAACCGATGATCAATGGTGTTACGTATCTGCTTTATCGCCACAGAAACAATACTCGGGCTCACTGTATCAGGATCTAACCAAAGGGCATTTAGTAACTCTGCAGTAGAAATCTCTTCATCCCCATGATTCGCTAAATACGCCAATACCTCAAAAGGCTTACCTTTTAAGCCAACATTAACTCCCTCATAACAGACCGATTTATCAGCAGGGTCAATCACCAAACTTCCTACCACCACTTTATTAAGCTGTGTGCGCGAACGAAACGCCTCTATACACTCCACTAACGTCTCACCAGTGCAAGGCCAATCAATACACCCCTCTTCTGCCAACTCAAGCTTAACAAGCTCATATTCGACTGAGGACAGCAGCATTAAAGCCGTTTTAGAAGACCTATTCCGCAAAAACTCCAAACGATCATAATCTCCCTGTACCCACCCTAAGGAGGAGATCAAAACAAAGTCATAATGCCGAATATCAGAATAGAATTTAGCCTTCTCCAACGTCTCAACCACATCAACCTGATAACCAAGGTATTTAAGTCCAGCCACTGCTTCTCGCTGTAACAACACCTCTTTTTCCAACAATAAAATACGCATACACCCTACTTAAAAATAATAATTATTGAATTAAGATTGTTGCCTTAAAAGGCTCATTAAATAAAAAAAGCCGCCCTAACAACTTAGGACGACTTTCAATATTGAACCTTAGACCAGCTGTATCGTTCCATTAAAACTGACGAATACCACTGGTTTTTTTCTTTTTAGTAGCCACTTTTTGAGGCTTTTGAGGTTTGCTTATTTTAGTTTTTGCGGGGCGTTCATACTCCATCCACTCATCTAGTTTATTCCAAACCTCGGTTAGCCCATCACGTTTTAGCGATGAAAACAGTTGAGCGGTTGCCATTGGATACGACTCATTTAGCATCGCTTGTAGCTTTAAAAGGTTAGCCTTCGCAGGGCCTCTTTTTAGCTTATCCGATTTAGTCAGAAGAATATGAATGGGCATCTCTAACGACTCTGACCAATCTAGCATCTGTAAATCAATGTCAGTCGGTGGCATTCTGCAATCCATTAGAAGAATAAGGCCACGTAGGGCTTTGCTTTTTTCAATATATTCTGACAGGCCTGCTTCCCAAGCACGTTTTATTTTAACGTTTACTTTGGCAAAGCCGTAACCGGGTAGATCAACTAGGGCGCGTGTTTCATCTACAGGAAAAAAGTTAATCAGCTGGGTTCGCCCTGGCGTTTTACTGATTCTTGCCAAACTTTTTTGCGAGGTGATGACATTTAAGGCACTGGATTTACCTGAGTTAGAACGGCCTGCAAAGGCGATTTCATGTGTCAAATCATCAGGGCATAGCGCCAAGGTGGGGACACTTTTTAGGTAGGTTGCTTGCTGGTATAAAGGATGTTGCATGATTTAAAAGGTTTCCAAAACGTTAATACTTTATCAATGGTGTGCATAAGTATATACTCTATCCTATTTTTTAACGACTCTATCCTTCTTAAACCCCTTATTATTAAAGGGATATCGCGTACTTTAAGATGAATATTGGCCTAATAGAACCCATAAAAACAGACCATAATGACTGAATCTACTACTCAAAAAGACCTTGCAGAGCCTTCTCAACTCCCTAAACAGGGTAGTCAGGAGGGTGAATCCCCTAAACAGCCAGCTGCCAAAAGAAAGCAACCTAGTGTATTAATGAACTTCTTTGGCTCGATGAATTTAGCGGTAACGCTGCTTATGATGCTGTCTATCGCCTCGGTTATTGGTACCGTGCTGCAGCAGGATCAAAACCTTCAAGACTATATTATGCAGTTTGGACCCTTTTGGACTCAGGTATTTAATAGTTTAGGGCTGTTCCACGTTTATGGTGCAGCTTGGTTTGTTTTGGTATTGGTTTTTCTACTGCTTTCGACCACTTTATGTGTCACGCGAAATACCCCAACTTTTTTGAAGGACATGAAGCAGTTTAGTGAGAAATTATCTCAAAAAGCCCTTCAACACCAACCGAATAATGCGACTTTTGAGGGCGCTGCT